>NZ_JAMYSY010000039.1:0-59112 GCF_040322175.1 Mesorhizobium sp. M0185
CGTCGAAAATCACGGCCATGCAAACGCGCACCGCGAGGTCCCAGCAAGGGCCACGCTTGGTCCACTTCATCAGCTCCTCGCCGGCTGTCTCGGCGTTGTTGACGTTGTGGATGATCCCGGGACGCTCGGTCTTGACCGGGACCGGAGGGTTGAACCAGTGGGGAGCCATACGTCACTCTTTGTCGGCCCGATCAAGTTCCTCCAGCAAATACTTTTGCTCAGCCCAGTTCCCGTTCTACAGGCAGAGTGAGCAGGTTGCGAAGGTAATTGCGGATTACCTCCTCTAACTATTGAAAATGGCGCAGGACGGCGCGCTTTCGTTGCGATGTGCCACAGTGACTGAAGTTGGCTGACAGCTACTCGCGACAGTCGAAAGCCACGCAGAGGCCTATGGCAGTTGCTGCCTCGACGATCGCCTCGGTTAGTTCTTCGTCGGAGGCCACCAAATAAGGCGCAGCCTCCCGAGCTTCGCGTAGTGCCGCTTTCATCGAGACCGTGTCGCGACGGTCCGCCCTGTTGAGGAGTACAGTGATTGCTTGCTCTAGAAGCGGACCTACCCTTTGCGCGACGCTCATCCAGCCCTCCCCAGGGACACGCCGAAGGAGACTCTACTCACTTCCTGACCGACATCAACGCCATGTAACAACCGTACAAAATTGGTGCGGTGCTGGGCCGCAACAGCCAGGAATGTTTGGTGGAAAAATTCGTCCGGGTGATCGGATAATTGGCTCGCGCGAAGACCCCCCGTGCCCCCTTTCGTCCACCCTCAACGGACCGTGGCCGAGCTAGTTGGGCAACGAAGCTGTGTCTGACACAAGCGCCGAATTAACTGTGGGTGTCGCGGGAACGGCAGCAGTCGATTTGGGTTGTTCGCACCCGTCAGCGGTCTTGTTCTCTTTGCACTCTGGACTGTCGGGGGCTCGCCCGTTCCCGATAATCTTGCCGGCAACAACCGTGTCTTTGTTTCCGGCGGTGGTGCTGTCGTCAGCTAGAGCGGGACTAACCCAAAGCATCAAGGCAAGTATGGCGCACGATAGCGACTGCGACTGCATGGCCCCTCTCCTCTTCTAAGGAGCCGCTAATGTACAATCAATGCAACCGGAAGTCTTGGCGCATTTCAAGATCTCGAACTCGACCCATACAGGCACGGGCAGCGCTTTGGATGAGGTGCGATAGATCGGAGGTGGACCACCATTGCAGCGCTGTTCCACCCGTTATCTCGCCAACTACGGTCATTCAGACATACGCCGTTGCTTGCGTGAGGAGGCTCATGGGTAGACGCTGCGGAGAAATGCTACGACGTAGTCTGACTTCAGCACGTGAAAAAGCTTCCTGTTACCCTGCAAGATAATCCCGGCGAAGTACGCTCGAAGGTCCGTCCCTGCCATCTGGATCACGAAGGCGGAACCGCCGCTCATGCCGTCCGGATGCTTTGTGGAAGCGGTCGTATCAAGCTACTGAAAATAAAAGATTTTCTGGCACTTTCATCCCCGGTTCGATTTATCAAATTTGTCCGACCTGGGGAGCCACCGTCTTTTCTACGCCAAGTCGCGATTTTGCACGCCGGCTTGCGATTTTTCTCGGCGTAACGATCTGGGTCATGTTTCCACCAGCCTGGCGGACAGGAATTCGATGAAGCGCTGGGTCTTGGCTGGAATGAGGCGAGTTTCGGTGACGGCGTGAATGCTGACCGACGATCCCTGCCATTCGGGCAGGACACGCCGGAGCCTGCCCGAGGCCAAATCTTCGGCGACGATCTTCTCGGCAAGCAGGGCGATGCCCTGGTGGTTGACCGCCAGGGCGCGGATCATCCCGACGCTGTTGACTGTGAAGCGGCCTCCAACCTCGACTTCGACCTTGTTCATCCCCTGATGCAAGGTCCAGATCTTCGGCATGCAGATGCATTCATGCTCCGCCAGATCCGCCGGTGTCGCCGGCTCGTCGGACGCTTCGATGTAGCCAGGAGACGCATAGAGGTGGCGCGCGTGGCGCCCGATCAGGCGAGCGATCAGGCTGGAGTCTTCCAGCTCGCCGATGCGGATCGCTACATCGAACGGCTCGGCCACCAAATCGACGCGGCGCGGGGTCAGGTCGAACTCGAAGGTGATGCCGGGATAGTGCCGCGCGAAATCGACGATGATCGGCGTCAGGTAAAGCGTGGCGAAGTCGACCGGGAGCGAGACCCGCAGGACACCGCTTGGCTGCTCCAGCATCGCGCCGAGCTGCTCGTGTGCGAGCCGTGCCTCGTCGACGATGCGCTTGCTTCGTTCGTAATAGAGCTGGCCGGCCTCGGTGAGCTCGATCTTGCGCGTCGTTCGATGCAGAAGCCTCAGGCCGATCGCCTTCTCCAGCGCGCTGATACGTCGCGACAGAGTCGAGTTGGGCATGCCCAGAGCCTCAGCCGCCTTCCGGAAGCTCCTCGCTCTCGCCACCTCCACGAACAGCGCCATGTCGTTCAAGTGGCTCACGCTATTGCTCCATATTTGGAATATTGATTTCACTTTTGCCGGATTCATCCCGACATTAGAATAGTGGACAAGGGCTCCAGCAAAAGAATGGAGATCCCAATGAGTCCCTTATTCACCTCTGTCCGCGTCGGTCGCTACACTCTGCCGAACCGCCTCGTCATGGCCCCGATGACCCGTAGCCGCGCCGGCTTCGACGGTACGCCGGGCGAGCTGGCCACCGAATATTATTCCCAGCGCGCCGGCGTCGGCCTGATCGTCACCGAAGGCACCCAGCCCTCGGATGACGGCCAGGGCTATCTCACCACCCCGGGCATCTACACGCCTGCCCATGTCGCCGGCTGGCGGAAGATCACTTCCGCCGTGCACGACAAGGGCGGCCGCATCTTCATCCAGCTGATGCACGCCGGGCGCATGTCGCATCCCGACAATACGCTGCATCACCGCCAGGGGGTCGCGCCCTCCGCGATCGCGCCGGGGGCGGGTATGTTTACCATGACGGGGATGCAGGACATTCCCACGCCGCGCGCGCTGACGACCGAAGAGGTGCGCCAGACGGTCGCCGATTTCCGCCATGCCGCGCGCTCGGCGGTCGAGGCCGGCGCCGACGGCATCGAGATTCACGGCGCGAACGCCTACCTGGTCCAGCAGTTCTTCGCGCCCAGCGCCAACACGCGCACGGACGAATATGGCGGGTCGATCGAGAACCGAGCGCGCTTCGCCATCGAAGTCGCCACGGCGATCGCCGAGGAGATTGGCGCGGACCGCACCGCGATCCGCCTGTCACCCGGGACGACGATATGGGGGATCGACGAAGGCGCCGAAGGGCCGGACCTCTACCGCTATCTGGTCGCCGAACTCGACAAGCTCGGGCTCGCTTACGTGCACATCATGCACCAGGGCGACGAGGCGCTGCTGGCCGATATCCGCAAGCTCTGGCACCAATCGCTGATCCTCAATCGGCCAAGTCGTCCGCGTGACCAGATCGGCGCCGACGTAGCTTCGGGGCGGGCCGATCAGGAGTCCTACGGCCAGATGGTCCTGGCCAATCCGGACTTTGTGGAACGGTTGAAGACCAATGCGGCGCTGAATGCGGCAGTCCAAGCCACTTTCTATGGTGGCACCGCCCTGGGCTACACCGACTATCCTGCTTTGAGCACGTAAAGCGCAAGCAAGTAAATCCCCAAGCGCCGGCAGTCTAATAACATTTCTCACCCGCGGTGGACTGCATAATTCGAAGTTCTTCTTGAGAGACTTCAAACTATATCGTCCAACAGGAAGGAGAAGCCTGATGAACCAACTCAATGACTTCCAAAGCGCCCCCGGCCGGGCTGAACCGCTTGGCTCCGGCCGGGCCCTACGTCTTCAAGCATATGGCGGCACAGAGAGCTTGAAAGTCGATTGGCTATCCGCCCCCGAGCCTGGTCCCGACCAAGTGCTCGTCCAGGTCAAGGCTGCCGGAGTAAACGGAATCGACTGGAAAATCCGTGAAGGCTACGTCCGCGACAAGTTCAAGTTATCTTTGCCCGCGACGCTTGGCATCGAAATGGCGGGGGTCGTGCTGCGGACCGGCTCCAACGTCGAAGGCGTGAGGGTCGGAGACCGGGTCATGGCCGCGCTGGGTGGCCTGGGCGCTTATGCTGACCACTTGCTGATAAATGCCGAAAAACTCGTCAAGACGCCTGCGGTCCTGTCAGACATTGACGCGGCGGCAGTACCGGTGGCGGCGATGACGGCATGGCAAGTCCTTCAGGTCGCCGATTTCAACCTTCGGGGGCGGCGGGTGTTGATCCACGGCGCGGCTGGTGGGGTGGGCAGCTTCGCTGTCCAGTTCGCCAAGACGGCTGGAGCGACCGTCTATGCTACAGCCTCAACCAAGAGCGTGGCCCATGTCCAAGCCTTGGGCGCTGACGAAGTGATCGATTACCAGAAACAGAACTTCGAGCTTCTTGCGAGCGACATTGACCTTATCGTCGATCTTGTCGGGGGCCAGGTCTTGGACAAATCTTGGTCGGTCCTATCGCCTGGCGGCGTCCTGGCCAGCATCGCTGCAACTGATGTGGTTTCGCGCGCCCCGGCAGGCCGTCATGGCATCTGGTTGTCAGTCAAACCTGACACCGCGCGCCTAGCCACAATCGCTCAAGAGATCGCTGACGGCTCGCTGCGGTCCACGATTGCAGAAGTGGTCGGCTTCGACGATCTGGCATCCGCGATCGAGCGCAATCGCACCGGCCACGCTCCCGGAAAGATAGTCTTAGACCTCACCAGGTGACTTCAGCTCATGGTAATCGTCCCTAAAGGGGACCGTCTGCATTCGGCTCATGTTGGGACGGCCGTGAACCACAGTTATGCAGGGCCTTTCCGCTCCGCCGCAAATCTCAAATGCGCGTTTTTTAGCCTTCCCTGACCGGCAGCGCCTTTTCACCGGAATCGACCGCCCTATTTCGCCTCGACAGGTGGGTGGCTGCTTGCTGGACGAGTCCCTGCGACGAGTACGGCATGTGCTTCGAGGTAACCCCCAATGGACTTCCACGATCGGCACCTATTGCGGTTGCGGGTGAACGGAGAGGATCACAGCCTTTCCGATCTCGATCCCCGCGTCACGCTGCTCGACCTGCTGCGCGAGCGGCTTCATCTGACCGGAACGAAAAAGGGATGCAATTTCGGCGAGTGCGGCGCCTGCACCGTGCATCTCGACGAACGGCGTGTGAATGCCTGCATGATACTTGCCGTGTCCTGCGAGGGACGCGAGGTCACGACGATCGAAGGCTTGGCAAACGGCGATGCGCTTCATCCCGTGCAGCAGGCGTTCATCGATCATGATGGGTTCCAGTGCGGATTCTGCACGCCCGGACAGGTGATGTCGGCGGCGGCACTGATCGAGGAGGGACATACCGGCTCCGATGCCGAGATCCGCGAATGGATGAGCGGTAATCTGTGCCGCTGCTCGGCCTATCCGCAAATCGTCGAGGCGGTGCGCTCAGCGGCCGGGAGGGCGATCCAATGACCCCATTCGTCTATGCGCGCGCCGACAGCCTGGGCGACACGATCGCAGCCGGTGCCGCGCCCGACAGCGCCTTTCTCGCCGGCGGCACCGAATTGCTCAACTGGCTGCGCCTTGGAATTGCCGGGCCGGCGCGGATCATCGATATCTCCCGCCTCGACGGGCTGGATCAGATCGAGGCACTGCCCGGCGGCGGCTTGACGATCGGCGCGCTGACGCATCTCAACGATGTCGCGCAGCATGCGCTGGTGATGCGCGATTATCCGGTGTTGAGCCAGGCGATCCTCAACGCCGCATCGCCGCAGCTGAGAAACCTAGCAACGATAGGCGGCAATCTTCTGCAGAAGACGCGCTGTGCCTATTTCCGTGCCGAAGAGCAGTTGCCATGCAACAAGCGTCAGCTCGGCTCCGGCTGCTCGGCATTGCATGGCATCAACGACAATCACGCGATATTCGGCTGGACCGAGGATTGCGTCGCCACCCAGCCATCCGACCCGGCGGTGGCGCTGGCAGCACTTGATGCGGTCATCGTCACCGCGCACCGCAGCGGCGGCCGGCGCATTCCGGCAGCGGAATTCCACCTGCTTCCCGACACGCGGCCCGAGGCAGACAATGTGTTGCAGCAAGGCGAACTGATCACGGCAATCGAGCTGCCGGCGCCGGCGCCGCGATCGGCTTACCTCAAGGTGCGCGAGCGCGAATCCTACGAGTACGCCATCGTCTCTGCCGCCGCTGTGCTGGAGATGGACGGCCAAACCATCCGTCGGGCGGCCCTGGCGCTGGGGTCCGTCGCGCTGCGGCCGTGGCGGCTGAGCGCCGCCGACCAGCAGCTCGCCGGTGCCGAAATCGGCGATCGCGAGGCGTTGAGCACCGCTATCGAGCAATCCTTCGCCGAAGCGCGTCCCTTGTCGCAGAACGCCTACAAGATCGAACTGGCCAAGACCGCCGCTTTGCGGGCGATCGAAAGAGCAGCGAGGATGCCGTCATGATGATCAGCCAGCCTGTTGCCCGCCCTGACGGCGGCGTCAAGGTCACCGGCCGCGCCCGCTATGCGGCCGACTATTTCGCCCCCGACCTGCTCTATGCGGTACTCGTGACCGCGCCCGTTCCGGCCGGCCGCGTGACGTCGATCATGGTCGACGACGCGCTCGCCGAGAACGGCGTCGTGCGTGTGCTCACGCATGAGGACATGCCCAAATTCGGCCGGTTCGTATCGCCAAGGGCCGAGCCCGATACGCAGATGCAGCAAGCCGAAGGCCCGCCCGCGGCGCAGAGCTTCATGCCCATGCAGGGCGACGAAATACGTCACGAGGGCCAGCCGCTTGCCATTGTGCTGGGCGAGACGCTGGAGGCGGCGGAGGCCGGCGCTCGCCGCGTCGCGTTGCGCTACGCGTTCGCCGAGCCGGAGTTGCCGGCACCCCCCGAGTGGACCGCCATCGACAAGGCTGCTGTCGTGCCGAGGGAGAGCGGCTTCCTGTTCCTGGAGCCGACGTTTACGAAGGGCGAGGTCGACCGCGGGCTTGCTGATGCCGCCGCCACGGTCGAAGCCGTCTATTTGCAGCCGTCGCGCCATCACAACGCCATGGAGCCCTCGGCGACGCTCGCCGAATGGAATGACGGAGAGCTGACGCTGCACGACGCCACGCAGCACGTCTACGGTGTCCGCCAGGTGGTTGCCGCCCGCATGAATGTCCCGGCCGAGAAGGTCCGCGTGATTTCCCGCCATACCGGCGGCGGCTTCGGCGGCAAGGGCTGGATCTGGCCGCATCAGGTGCTGGCCGCCGCCGCCGCGCGCATCATGGAGCGCCCGGTCAGGCTGGCGCTAAGCCGAGCCAATGCCTATTCGTGCCTCGGTTATCAGCCGCGCATGGCACAGAAGATCGTGCTGGCGGCGGACAGGTCGGGCAAGCTGACCGCCGTGCAACAGGACGTGGTCAACCTGACCACCGTGACCGACGATTTCGTCGAGTTCGCCACCGAAGCCTCGAAGGGTCTCTACGCCACGCCGGCCATGCGTCTCAGCCAGCGCGTGGAGCGCGCAAACGTCGCCATGCCGACGCCGCTGCGCGCGCCGGTCGAGGGTCCGGGCACCTGGGCGCTCGAAAGCGCGATGGACGAGCTCGCCCACCGCCTCGGCATCGATCCGCTCGATCTGCGTCTGGTCAACCATGCGGACACGGATCCGGCCACCGGCCAGCCCTGGTCGTCGAAGAAGCTGCGCGAGGCTTATGAGGAAGGCGCCCGCCTGTTCGGCTGGCGCGAGCGCCCGCGCAAGCCGCAACGCGACGGCGATTGGCTGATCGGCTACGGCATGGCGACCTGCAGCATGGGCTGTTTCCGCAACCCGACGCCTGCAGCCGAGGTCAGGTTGCACCGAGATGGCACGGTGCTCATCCGCACCGGCACCCAGGACATAGGGACCGGAACACTCACCATCTTTCCGCAGATCGCGGCCGACGTGCTGGGCCTGCCGATGGAGAGGATTGAGATGGAAATGGGCGATACACAGCTGCCGGAGGCGGGACCGACCTATGGCTCGTCATCGACCATGGGGGTGGGCGCGGCGGTGCTTGCCGCTGCCGAAGATGCGCGTTCGCAGCTTGCCCGTCTTGCCAATCTGCTGCCGGACGAGGTCGAGATGCAGGACGGCAAGATTCGCCGCAGAGGCGCTGCCGGCGGTCAGACGATCGCCGACGTGATGAGCCATACCGACATCGGCGAGATCACCGGCTCCGGCTCGTTCGATCCGGCGCAGCATGGCAAAGGCCTCGCGATGCGCACTTTCGGCGCGATTTTCATGGAGGTCGGCGTCGATCCGGGGCTCGGCCTGCTCAGGCTTCGTCGCGCCGTGGGCAGCTACAGCGCCGGCCGCATCGTCAATCCCCGCACCGCACGCAGCCAGATGACGGGCGGCATCATCTGGGGCTGGGGCATGGCGGCAATGGAGCAGAGCAGGCACGAACCGGTGCTTGGCCGGTTCCTGTCGAAGAACCTTTCCGGAGTCGCCATTCCGGTCAACGCCGACATTCCCGGCGACATCATAATCCACTTCGTCGATGAGGTGGACGAGCATGCCAGCCCGATCGGCGGCAAAGGCATCGGCGAACTCGGCGCCACCGGCGTTGCCGCTGCTGTTGCCAACGCCGTCTTCGACGCCACAGGCAAGCGGATCCGGGAGTTGCCGATCACGCCGGAAAAACTGCTGTGGAAGGATCGGCCCGCGGAAGCGTCTGCTCGACGAGGTTGACGTAATAGCGCATCACCGTCGGCACGATCTCGTCGTTGAAAACGTAGCGGTCGCCGTGCAGGCCTTCGCCCGGGCCGACCTCGCCGGCGCCGATCCACGCATAGCAGCCGCCGGCGGCGCGGATCATGAAAGCGAAATCCTCGCAGCCGAGACTGGGGCTGAACTCGGTCAAGACATTCTCCCGGCCGACGACGGAGGCGGCGGCCTCGACGGCGCGGGCCGTCGCATCGGCCGTATTGATCAGCGGCGGATAGCCCTTCCTGTAGTCGAGCCTGGCCTTGAGCGAATGCGCGGCGGCAATACCTTGTGCGATCTCGCCGATCAGCCTCTCGCAATGGTCGGAAAGGCCGTGCTCGAAGAAGCGGCAGGTGCCTTGCAGCCAGACCTTGCCCGGCACGATATTGCCGACATTGCCGCCATGAATCTGCGTGATGCTGACGACAAGCGCGCTCTGAGGGTCGACCGAGCGGCTGACGATGCGCTGGACGGCTTGCACGAAGGCGCCCGCGGCCAGGATCGGGTCATCCCCGAGCTGCGGCATGGCGGCATGAGCGCCAAGACCCTCAAAGGTCAGTTCGAAATTATCGACGGCCGCCATTTGCGGCCCGACGCGGGCGGCGATCGTCCCCAGCCTGATGCCCGGCCAGTTGTGAACCGCATAGACCGCTTCGACCGGAAAGCGCTTGAACAGGCCGTCCTCGATCATGCGCATGCTGCCGCCCTCGTTTTCCTCGGCCGGCTGAAAGATGAAAGTGACGGCTCCGTCGAAGGCGCGCGATTGACTGAGCAGTTTGGCGGCGCCGAGCAGCATGGCGGCGTGGCCGTCATGGCCGCAGGCGTGCATCACGCCCTCTTGCCTCGAAGCATAGGACAGGCCCGGTTTTCTCCAGCACCGGAAGCGCGTCGAGCTCGGCGCGAAGGCCGATAGCGCACGTTCCAGCGCCGCTGCGCAGGACACCGACGACGCCGGTGCCGCCGATCCCTTCATGCACCTCGTCGACGCCGAAGGAGCGCAGCTTCTCTGCAACGAAACGCGCCGTTTCGTATTCATTGAATGCGAGTTCCGGATTGGCATGGATATGGTGCCGCCAGCCTATAACCTCTGGTGTCAGCGCGGCGACGGGGTCATTATGCAACATGATGCCTCCTTTCCGCCGACAAAAAGCGGCTTGGTTTGCCTGCCATAGAAGGCCCGGCGAGAGGCGTCTTGAACCGGATTGACCATGGCAAGGACAAACGAAGCGGCAGAGACCGGGAAATACTGGCGCCATCCGTGCTTCCCCGACCTGGGCCTGTTCGAGGCGCGCTTCACCCGGCACCGCTATGACTTGCACACGCACCCGACCTATGTGATCGCCCTGATCACCTCTGGCTGCGAGCGCATTCGCATCGGCCGCAAAAGCGTTCTCGCTCCGGCAGGCACCATTGCCGTCGTCAATCCCGAGGAGTGGCATGACGGCGAACGCGGGGCGGATGAAGGCTGGGCCTACCGGACGTTTTATCCTTCGGTGCCGATGATGACCGCGCTTACCCGCGAACTCGGCCGCGACGGCGCTCCAGTATTTTCGCGCGCGACTATCGAAGACAGCAGTCTCGCCGCAGCATTGATGGCAGCACACCAGGGCTCGACATCCCCGGACACAATGACGGCCGAGACGTCCCTGCTCGTGGCGCTGCGACGGCTGATCGTTCGGCACGGCGACTCGAGCGGACAGGCCGAAGAGATCGAAAGCTCCGGATCGCAGCGGCGGTTCTCGCTCTACCGCGATCTTGTCGAAAGCGAGCTTGGCTCGCAGCTCGACCTCAAGCGGCTAGCCGGCGCGGCTGGCGTGACCCGATTCCAGGTCATCCGCGACTTCAACAAGGCGATCGGCCTGACGCCGGCGGCCTATATCCGCGACCGGCGATTGCGCCGGGCGAGTGCGCTGATCGAACAGGGATTTGGCCTCGCCGACGCCGCCATCGCGGCGGGTTTCGCCGACCAGAGCCATCTTTCCCGTACATTCCGGGCTATGCATGGCATGACGCCGGGCATGTTCAGAAGAGCGGGATAAGGCGCTCCTGAACAGACAAGCTTGCGCGCCAATGCTTGCTGCGCAATGCTGACGCAGCTCGGGGGGAATCATGCGAAAAATCTTGGCATCGATGCTGCTGCTCGCGGCTCCACTGTTTGCAAACAGCGCCCAGGCGCTGGATGCCAGCGGCACGCCGGTCATCGTGACCCCGCTTGCCTCTCACACCGAGACCGCGTCCGGCCAGCCGATCACGCTGCCGCAGAAGAACGTCCAGGTCCTGGTCTCGGCCTATCAGATCGCGCCGGGCGCGACCTTGCCGGTCCACAAGCATCCGTTTCCGCGCTATGCCTATGTCGAGGCCGGCACGCTTCAGGTCACCAACGTCGAGACCGGCAAGAGCAACACCTATCAAACAGGTGATTTCATCATCGAGATGATCGGGCAATGGCATCAGGCGACCAATGTCGGCGCCGATCCGGTCAAGCTGCTGGTCATCGACCAGGTCGAAGAAGGTACCAAGAACACGGTGTTGCGCCAGTAGCTGCCACGTCTGAAAACGGCGTCCGGGGCGGATCCAGCACAGCGCGTAACAGACGTCAGAACGCGAACCCCTCAGGCAAATTGTGATTCCAATAGCCTTCCTCGACAAGTTCACTTATGCGCCAGCCCTCGGACGTGCGTACGACGCGGTCTCGATACCAAAGCCCCTGGAAGAAGACCTGCCTTTTGCCTTCGCCGAGGTCGACCACCATCGGGCATGAACAATGCACGCGCGCGCTGGCCTCATCCCCTCGGAGATCCAGAAGGATTGTCGAAATGGCGTGCTGCGAGATCAATATCTTGGAAAGGGCGCCTTTCATGTAAGCAACATGCTCATCCACACCGCTCCTGATTCCACCTGTTACAGTGTCGTCAAGCACGGCATCGGGTGTGAATATTTTGCGATAGGCTTCCCAGTCGCGATCGTCCACCGCATAGCAATAGCGAACAAGCAGCTGTTCGATCTCAAGCCTATCGGAAACCTCCTGCAATGAAAGGGTCATGTCCTGTCTCCGCGGTTGGCGGCACTAATGCCGCATGCGCCAAGCCTGCCCCGACATTTCGATCAATATTCACGTTGCCGATGCTCCGAGCAACCTCGCCGCGCGACTGGGCATGCGCAAACCCGAACACTCATTTGGCCTCCGCCTTTACCCGGCCGGCGGCGGCGGCCAGCACGGCGCGATCCCCCTCTTCGTACAAGCGGCGGATGGAGATTGCCTTGACGCGCCAACCTTCCGGCGTCCGCACCAGCCGGTGGAGATAGCTGCCGCCGACCGTCCAGAACCGCCCGCCGATCCAGTGGGTTGCGCGGACATGGCTGCGCGCAACCGCACCGTTATCCCCGCCTTCGACAATGATGTTGGTGATGAGGTGCTGGGTGGCGTCGAAGCCCGGCAGCAGCGCTTGCCATTGGGCGATCAGCGCGTCGCAGCCGCTGGTCGTGACCTCGCCGCCGAAGAGGCTGGTGTAGTCGGTCGTGACACGGGCCGCGAGATAGGATCTGACCCGGTCCCATTCACGCAGATCGGCATAGAGGCCGATCCCGGCAATCGCCTCGGCGATTGCGATCCTATCTTTGACCGTCAGCGCATCTCGCGGCGCGCTCGAGGCGGGCGCCGAGACGGCGGAAACCATCGCGGCGGAAACCGCCGAGGCCAGGACATGCCGGCGGGTGACGAGGCTCATTGTCCCGCCTCCCCCGCACTGCCCAGCGTCGCGCGGAAGTGCGCGGCGACGGCATCGCTTGCGGCCTTCACCGGCGCGGCACGATCGTAGAAATCGAATTGGGTGACATTGTCGAGCCACAGCTCCCGCCTGGAACTGGTCAGCCGCGTGTAGAATTTGTGCGCCCCCTGCGGAATGGCAGCCGCCTCGCTGTGCACCATCAGAAAGGGCTGGTGCAGGCGCGGAGCAGCCTGGATGGCGTCGAACGTCAGCCAGCCGCGCCAGAACGCCGGATCGGCCTCGTTGCGCCAGGCCGGGATCATGCCGCGATCGGGCTCGGTGTAATAGGGCACCTTGAACATGACCGCGCGCTCGTCGGTCAGGCTGGCGGCCGGCAAGAACGCTTGCTTGCCGGTGCGGCGATACTCAGCCTCGGCCGCATCGCCCACGGCCTCAAGCCTGACGACGCCATTCCGGCCGCCATAGGCCTGCTCGACCACTTCGGCATCCTGCAACCAGGGCGCAACGAGGGCGACCGATTTGATCGCGGCGTTTTCGGCGGCGGCGGTGACCATATAGCCGGAGCTGGCGCAAATGCCGAGCCCGCCGATGCGGTCCTGATCGGCTTCGGGCCGGCGCGTGAGATAGGCGACCGCCGCTTCGATGTCGGCGATCTTGGCGTTAGGATCCTCGTACTGGCGGCGTATGCCGCCGCTTTCGCCCCACCCACGAAAATCGAAGGTCAAGGCGACGAAGCCACGATCGGCCATCTCGCGGGCGTAGCGGGCCGGCATCTGTTCCTTCACCGTCATCCAGGCGCCGGTCACGACCAGCGCCGGCCGAGGTTTTGCCGCGTCCAGATCCTCTGGCAAATAGAGCTCGCCGACAAGCTGCTCACCATACGAGGAGAATGTGACGCGCTCGACGCGCGGTGCGGCGACGGCATTGGAGGCGGCGAGCGCGGCGGTGGTTGCTACGGCAAGTGTCAGGGTTTTAAGCATCGCTAGTCTCCTTGGAATGAGAAGCGCGGCGCGTTGCGAGAAAGACCGCCGTCTCAGCGCTGGCCAGCCAGTCGGCCGGGCAGCGGCTTCAGCGGGTAATGCGCCCAGTAGAAAGCGTCCGACTGGTACATGTCGGTCAAAAAATTCTGTGCCTCGGCAATCTTGCCGTCCTTGATGCGGAATATCAGCGCGTAGAGCTGGTCGATCTCGGGACCTGAGCCGACATTCGACCAGCCGCGATGGACGTCGACAACGAGGTCGCCTTGCGCCTGGAAGAAGATCGGCTCGGCCTTGAACTTGCCATCGGCCAGGCCGCGGAAGAAGGCGACCACCTCGTCCGGCCCGCGCTTGTCGCCGGCGAGCGGATGATGACCGGGAATGCGCCACACGATGTTGGGCGCGAGGAAGGGCCGCACGGCCTCGGGATTACCGGTCGCGTAAGCTGCGTAATAGTCTTTGATGAGCTGGATATTGCGGTCTTCCAGTGGCCCGCTGTGCGCCGGGGCGGCAGACACCGCCAGAAGAGTGCCGGCGGCGAGTAAAGCAAGCCTGAACATCGGTCCTGTTTCCTTGCCTGTTCGAGCCGTTCCCAACACCGAGGCCCGTTCGTCGGACCCAACATGACGCCTTTTGTTCGCCGGAAAAACCAGTAGAGTTCGACAGGGCTATTTGGAAAATCCTTACAATGCGCCTCGACCAATTCAGCGGCATCGTCGCCTTCGTCAAGGTTGCGGAGGCCAAAAGCTTCACCCGCGCCGCCGCCGAGCTCGGCGTCGCTCCGGCCTCGTTGAGCGAGGCGGTAAAGGGGCTCGAAGAGCGCCTGGGGGTGCGGCTGCTCAACCGGACGACCCGCAGCGTTGGCTTGACCGAAGCTGGCGCCCAATACCTCGACCATGTGCGTCCGGCAGCCGAAGACATCTGGGCGGCTGGTGCGGCACTGCGCGAAGCTCGCGACCGTCCCGCCGGCACGCTGCGCCTCAGCCTGCCCTGGATCGCCGCGCCGCTGCTGATAGAGCCACTGATGCGGCCGTTCATGGATGCTTATCCCGAAGTGCGGCTTAGTCTGATTTTCGACGACAGCTTCGTCGACATCGCCGCCGAGGGCTTCGATGCCGGCCTGCGCATCGGCGAACTTCTCGAGAGAGATATGATGGGCGCGTGCCTGGGCGGTCCCCTGCAGATGGTCGTGGTGGGCAGCCCCGATTATCTGGCGCGCAACGGCACACCGAAACGGCCGGCCGACCTCGCCGCCCATCGCTGCATCGCATTCGCTCTCACCCGCACGCGCGCGATTTCGCCCTGGGAGTTCACCGTGGATGGACGCGAAGTCGCATTCACGCCGGACGCATGTCTGGTCGTGAACACACTTCCGCTGTGCATTACCGCCGCCGCGCAAGGGCTGGGCCTCGCCTTCGCCGTCGAGGGCCTCGCCGCGCCGCTTCTCGCCTCAGGCGCGCTGGTCAAGGTGCTGGAGCCTTTCTGTCCAGCTTACGAGCCGCTTCACCTCTATTATCCCAGCCGTCGCCTCGTGCCGCCGAAGCTGCGTGCCTTCATCGACTTCGTGCGCGCGAATTCGCACAAGCTGCGGATCTGATGTGGCTTTTCGAGAACCCGGCCCCGTTCAGCCCCAGGCGCCGACCATCTGCCTGGTGGTTGCGTTGAGCCGGTTGAATGCGTTGATCAGGGCAATCTGGACGACCAGGGCGGCAAGCGCCTTTTCGTCATAGTGCCGGGCGGCTTCATCCCAGACCGCATCCGTTACCGCGTCTGGCCGGTCGGCCAACCGGGTTGCCGCCTCGGTCAGTGCCAGCGCGGCGCGTTCGGCGTCGGTGAAGTAGGGTGTCTCCCGCCATGCGGACACGGCAAAGATGCGCTCGTCCTTTTCGCCGGCCTTCTTCAATTCGCGCGCATGCATATCGACGCAGAAGCTGCATCCGTTGATCTGGCTGGCGCGCAAATGGACGAGCTTGCGCGTCACATAGGACAAGTCGGCAGTCTCCGTCGACTTGTCCAGCGCGAGCAGCGCCTGCAAGGCGCCGGGAATGAGCATCACCGGGTTTTTCAATCGTGCTTGCATAGTGGTCTCCTTCGGGCGTGTTTTTTCAAGCCCGGACGACGAACATCCGGGGTCTCGATATGTCTTGGTTCTGTCAGTTCGCCGGCCGCCGCGTCGCGGCAAGGCGAGCGCCGGGATCTTCAGCTTTGCGAGGCAGTCACCCGCTCAAGCCGCTCGAGAATGCGCGGCCAACCGCTTCCCATGCCGATGTAGCCGCGCTCGTCCTCGGACCGGAACCCGGAATGCTCCATGCGCACCCGCGTCGCTGTACCTTCGGGCGTCAACGACCATGTCACCACGGTCTTCAGACCGCTGTCGGATTCGGTGCCGTCGCCCCAGCTGTAGGCTAGCAGGCGTGGCGGCTCGATCTTCAGCACCTCGCAGTTCGTCACGCCGGACCAGCCAGGCACCGGCGTCGCGCGAAAGGTAAAGCGATGGCCTTGCTCAGGCGCAAAGTCGTTCTCCATCAGCCATTCGGCAACTAGATGCGGCACGGTCATTGCGCGCCATATCTTTTCAGCCGCATGCGGGATCAGACGCTCGACGACAATGGATTTGGTTTCGATTGTGGTTGCTTCAGTCATGACTTCGGACCCGTTGTTTGCGGTTTGGCTGGGCTATCAACAACGCGCTCTCCATGAGAACCAATAACCCACCAGCTATGAGTTACGTATAACGCTTAAGTTATGAATGTGTCAAGCGGCGGAATGGCAGGCGCGCCCGCAAGCACATTGAGCCAACACTTCCGGCTTTCATCGCACCATGCCCGATGCTACCGCTGGCCAGCTGAAATCATCGACGGATCGCCCATGACCGAGACCGAACGCCCTCGCCTCCCGCTGATCGAGATCTGCGTCGAAGGCATAGACGGCCTGCTGGCCGCGCAAGCCGCCGGCGCCGACCGTGTCGAGCTCTGTGCCAGCCTGATCGAAGGCGGCATCACACCGAGCTTCGGCACGGTGCGCACGGCGCTCGAGCTGGCGACGATCCCGTTCCACGTCATCGTGCGGCCGCGCGGCGGCGATTTTCTCTATGGCGAAGCCGAATATCGTTCGATGCTCGCCGATGTCGGCGCGCTTGCCGAGCTCGGCGTCGCCGGTGTCGTCGTCGGTTGCCTCGCTGCCGAGGGCACTATCGACGAACAGCGCATGAGCGAATTGGTTAAGGCGGCGGGACGCTTGAACGTCACCTGCCACCGCGCCTTCGACATGACCCGCGACCCGACAGAGGCGCTGGAGACGCTGATCCGCTGCAAGGTCGGCCGCGTGCTGACCAGCGGCCAGCGCGACACGGCGCTCGAGGGCGCTGACCTGCTCGCCGATCTTGTCAGGCAGGCCGGCGACCGCATCATCATCCTCGGCTGCGGCGGGCTTGATCCCGAGAACATTGGCAAGGTGCGGAGGAAAACCGGGTTGAGCGAAATGCACTTCGCCGCGCTCAAGGACGTGCCGAGCGCCATGCGTTACCGCAACCCAAGGGTCGGCATGGGCGGCACCGACCTCGACCGCGAATACCGCAACACCTTGACCGATGAGGCGATGGTGGCGGCGACCATCGCAGCCGCCCGGCTGTGATCCTGGAAGATCGAACAACATGATCGAAGTGCGTTTGCCGATCGAACGGGTCTCGCCGCGTGATGAGTCCGCAATCCTCGCGCTCAACAACGAGCATGCCGCCGAATTGTCGTGGCTCGAACCCGAGCGCCTGTCCTTCCTGCTCGGCGAAGCGTTTTACACGCGCCGCATCGGCAGGCTCGAAGCCTTCATCATGACCTTCGACCAGGACGCCAGCTACGACAGCCCGAACTTCGTGTGGTTTCGCCAGCGTTACCCGCGGTTCGTCTATGTCGATCGCGTCGTGGTCGCCGCCGCAGCGCGCGGGCGCGGCCACGCCCGCCGGCTGTATGAGGATCTGTTCGAGCAGGCGTCACGCGCCGGCCAGGCGATCGTCACCTGCGAAGTCAATGCCGAGCCACCCAATCCGGCTTCGGACGCCTTCCATGCCGCACTCGGCTTTGCGGAAGTGGGCGACGCGGTAATCCAAGGCGGCAGGAAAGTCGTGCGGTATTATGCAAGACGGATCGCCGGCTGAACGGCGGGCGCCGTTCGCCCTACCAATTGCGGTTCAGCCAGGAGCGGGCCGGCTTTTCGATGATGTAGTAGCTGCACAGCGCGCAAGCGAACGCCGCCGCAAGCATCAACCACGGCGAACTGCCTTTTATGTCGACGAATTGATAAAAGGGCTGCTGCCAAAGATAGAGCGAATACGACCACAGCCCCAGCATCGTCATCGGCAGGGACGATAGAAACCCGGTCAGATACCGGCTGCTGAAGTCGAGCAAATTGACGGCGAGCGCCAGCAGCGGCACCGCGACCAGATAGTGGATGGGGGTTGGCACGGCAGCCATGAAAACGAGCACAGCCACGACTGTGGCCGCGAGGGCAACATGCGGCCCCTTGAGCAGCGCCGGCAGCCTGTCGTCGGCCTTGAGCAGGCATAACACCGCCGACAGCAGGATCGAGGCGATGTGCACGTCGGTGCGCCAATAGGTGCCCTCGTAGCCTATTGCGAGCACCCAGTAGGAGATGGCGCCGTTTGCCATGGCCAGCACCGACAATGCGCCGAGCAACATGATGACCCGGGACCGCCCCGAGACGACAACGCTGATCAGCGCCAGGATGATATAGGCGTGCTCTTCGACGCAGAGCGACCAGATATGGTCGAGCGCGCCGGCGCGGGTGACGAGAATTCCGGCATAGTTGTAGGTGAACGTCAGCGCCGTCAGCGCCGCCTTCCATTTGAAGGCGATGAATGTGCCGGACAAGGCAACCATCACGGCGACGACAAAAATCAGCAGTGCCGGGTAGATGCGGGAGAACCGGCGCTTGAAGAATTTCTTCAGCGGATAATATTCGACAAACAGGATCTCGGCCATCAGCCGGCCGCTGAGCACGAAGAAGAATTCGACGCCCAGGACGCCGAGATTAATGCCGGGAACGGGGAAGAAATGGCCGATCAGCACCAGCGCGATCGACAGGCCGCGCCAGCCGTCGAGATAGGCAAGCCTGGTTCTTGCCGAGCTATCGGCGACAGGCCTGGACACGACAAGACGCGTCGCGGAGATGTCCGTCATGCCGGTCCCTTCATTGAACCTGCGAAAGGCGGGCTGGAGGCCGCATTCCTCCAGCTATATTGCAGCGCACCAGAACCTTGTGCAAGTGCGAGATAACGACACGCCCGAAGTACAGGACGGACCGAAAGGGGCTGTCACGTCCGTTCCCCGAAACCAACGGTCGACAGTCTCAGGCGTTGGCGGCAGGCGCTTCGCGCCGTGGCCGGCTTATTCCCAAATGGTACATTGCCATCTGGCCGGCAGAGCAAAATGTACCGGCGATTTCCGCGGCACCGTGCGGCAGGCCTAGCCTTTGCGCGATGCAATGCCTTGCCCGACCGGCCAAATCGGTCGAATGTGCCGGCGACATATCCACTGAAACAGAGACAGTGCATGACCGGCTTCGTCCTTCCTTTGCCCGCAACCCCGTCGGTGGCCGTGGCCGGCTCGCCGGAGCGTTTTGCGGTGCGCCGGATCTTCTGCGTTGGCCGCAACTACGCAGCCCATGCCCGCGAGCTCGGCAATGACGAGCGCGACCCTCCCTTCTTCTTCACCAAACCAGGCGACGCAGTGGTCGACTCGGTGGTCGGTTCGGGCACCACGATCCCCTACCCGCCGCTGACCCAAAACCTGCATCACGAAATCGAGCTGGTCGTCGCGATCGGCAGAGCCGGCTTTCGCATCCCGCGCGAGCGGGCGCTGGACCATGTCTGGGGCTACGGCGTCGGCGTCGACCTGACTCGCCGCGACCTTCAGGACGAGGCGAAAAAGGCGGCAAGGCCGTGGGACTGGTCGAAAGCCTTCGACCGTTCAGCGCCCTGCGGCCCGCTGGTTCCGGCGCAAAAATCCGGTCATCCCGACAAGGGCCGCATCTGGCTCGCGGTCGACGGCGAGATCAGGCAGGACGGCGACCTCGCCGAATTGATCTGGCCGGTTCCCGACATCGTCTCGATTTGCAGCGAGGCGGTAGAACTCCGGCCAGGCGACCTGATCTTCACCGGAACACCGGCTGGCGTCGGCGCCGTCGGGCCGGGCGAAAAGATCACCGGTGGCGTCGACGGCATCGGCGAAATCGAACTGACCATCGGCCAACCAATCCGATGAGCGACATCGTCCTCCATAACTATTACCGCTCCTCGACCTCTTACCGGGTGCGGATCGCGCTGGAGATGAAGGGCCTGTCCTACGACTACGTGCCGCATCATTTGCGCCACGGCGAGCATCTCGAACCCGCCTACCTCGCGGTCAATCCGCAAGGGCTGGTGCCGGCACTGGTCCTGGACGACGGCACGCTGCTGACGCAATCGCTGGCGATCATCGAATATTTCGACGAGACCACGCCTGAGCCGCCGCTGCTGCCCAAGGATGCGCCGGGCCGCGCCCGCGTCAGGATGCTGGCGCAGATGATCGCCTGCGACATCCATCCGGTGAACAATCTGCGCGTGCTGACCTCGCTGCGCACACTGTTCGGCGCCGGCGACCAGGATGTCGTCAACTGGTTCCGGCACTGGGTCAACGAAGGCTTCCAGCCGCTTGAAAAGATTCTGGCTTCCTCGCCCGAGACCAAGACATTCTGCCATGGCGACACGCCGGGGCTGGCCGATATCTGCCTCGTCGCACAGGTCACCAGCAATGCCCGTTTCGGCGTCGACATGACGCCCTATCCGATCATCGCGCGCATCAATGCCGCCTGCATGGCGCTGCCGGCGTTCCAGAAGGCCGCGCCTGAGAACCAGATCGATGCCGAATAGACCGCAAATTGCATGAAGTCATGAGGAACTGCCGATGAAAGCCGTCGTCTTCGAAAAGTTCGGCGAAACGCCAACGATCCAGACCGTTCCCGATCCGGAGCCGGCACCGGAAGGCGTCGTCATCAAGGTGGAGGCGACCGGCCTCTGCCGCAGCGACTGGCATGGCTGGATGGGCCACGACGACGGCATCCGCCTGCCGCATGTGCCGGGCCACGAACTGGCCGGCGTCGTGGTCTCCGCAGGCAACCAGGTGACCCGCTGGAAGGGCGGCGAGCGCGTCACCGTGCCGTTTGCCGTCGGCTGCGGCCGCTGCTTCGAATGCACGTCGGGCAACCACCAGGTGTGCGAACATCAGTTCCAGCCCGGCTTCAGCGCCTGGGGTTCGTTCGCCGAATATGTCGCCATCGACCATGCCGACACCAATCTCGTGCGCTTGCCCGACGAGATGGAATTCGCCACCGCCGCCAGCCTCGGCTGCCGGTTCGTCACCTCGTTCCGCGCCATCGTCGACCAGGGCCGGGTGACGCCCGGCGAATGGGTGGCGGTGCACGGCTGCGGCGGCGTCGGCCTGTCGGCGATCATGATCGCCAGCGCCATGGGCGCCAATGTCGTCGCCATCGACCTCACCGACGAGAAGCTGGACTTTGCCAAAAAGATCGGCGCGGTGGCGACGATCAACGCGGCAAAGACGCCGAACGTGGTCAAGGCGGTCAAGCAGATCACCAATGGCGGCGCGCACATGTCGATGGACGCGCTCGGCCACCCCAGTACCTCGTTCAACTCGATCGCCAACCTGCGCCGCCGCGGCCGCCACGTGCAGGTCGGCCTGATGCTCGGCGACCATGCCAGGCCGCAGATACCGATGGACAAGGTGATCGCATTCGAGCTCGAAATCCGCGGCAGCCACGGCATGCAGGCCTTCCGCTACCAGGCGATGATGGAGATGATCCGCACCGGCAAGCTGAAACCCGAACTGCTGATCGGCAAGAAGATCAGCCTCGAAGAGGCGCCGGCCGCATTGATGGCGATGGGCGGCTTCGAAGGCATAGGCATCGGCGTGGTGACCAGATTCTAGATCACGCCCTGAGTCTGGATCAGCGAAACGACGCGCAGACCCCCTGCACGCAGGCTCGCAGCCAGCGCTGCGCCGGATCGGCATCGAGCCGCGGATGCCACAGCATCGAAATGGTGACCTCCTCGATATCGACCGGCAACGGGAAGCTGTACATGCCCGTGCGCGCGCCCAGCGTGTGCCGTTCGGGGACGCTGGCGATCAGATCGGAGGCGCGCGCCATGGCGAGCGTGGCCGAGAAGCTGGAAACCATGCACACGATCGTCCGCTGGAGACCGAGCTGTTTCAAGGCCTCGTCGATCGGGCCCTTTTCGCGGCCACGCCGCGAAACGCTGATGTGGCGGCCGGCAGCATAGCGTTCCGGCGTCATTGGGCCCTCGCCCAGCCTGTGACCCGTTCGCACCGCACCGATGAAGCGGTCGCGAAACAGCGCCTGAATGCGCATTTCAGGGCTCGTTTCACTGGCAACCCCGATTTCGAGATCAACCGCCGCGTCACGCAACGAGATGTCGTTCTTGTCGGATTTCGGCGCAAAACGCAGCCGTACGCCAGGTGCGTCCGCTTCGACACGGGTCAGAAGACGCGGTGCGAACTCCTCGACGAAACTTTCGTTGGCGCGCAGCGTGAAGACCTTGTCGAGAGCAGAGAGGTCGAGGAGCTTGGCCGGGCGCAGCAGCGCTTCCGCATCCTGAACGACTCGGCCTACCTGTTGCTGCAATTCGAGCGCGCGCGGCGTCGCAACCAGGCCACGGCCGGCCCGGACCAACAATGGGTCGCCTGTCGCCTGGCGCAACCGCGCCAACGTCCGGCTCATCGCCGAGGGACTGAGGCGCAGCCGCCCGGCCGCGCGCGCCACACTGCCCTCGCTCAGCAGCACATCGAGGGCGACAAGCAGATTGAGATCTGGCGACGACATGGAAGGACCGTAGCACAGCTCGGCCGCGATGTGGCGTTTCATGCACGAATAAGATGCAAATACTGCGCCTTCCGCCACATCATGCGAGGGAATAGCGTCCGACAGCTCCGATTGGGGGCTGCCGGCAAAGGAGTTCACCTTGGCATCGACCGCTGAAAAGACCTGGGACGAAGTTGCCCCGGTGAGCGCACGCTCGACCCGATGGGCATTGGCAAGCCTGTCGCTTTCAACGCTGCTGTCGTCGCTCGCCACCAGCATCGCCAGCGTCGGGCTGCCATCGCTGATGCAGGCATTCGGCGCATCGTTCCAGCTCGTGCAATGGGTCGTCCTGGCCTATCTGCTCGCCATCACCACCTTGATCGTCAGCGTCGGGCGGCTCGCCGACATAGTCGGCCGCCGCCCGCTATTGCTCGGCGGCATCGCCCTGTTCACCTTCGCATCGGTGCTTTGCGGGCTCGCGCCGACGCTCTGGCTGCTGATTGCCGCACGGGCGGCACAGGGGCTCGGCGCGGCCGTCATGATGGCTCTGACGCTGGCCTTTGTCGCCGACGCAGTTCCCCGGGATAAAACCGGCAGCGCCATGGGCCTGCTCGGCGCCATGTCGGCGATCGGCACCACGCTTGGCCCCTCCCTTGGCGGACTGTTGATTGCCGGCCTCGGCTGGCGCGCGATCTTCCTCATCAATCTGCCGTTGGGGGTGCTGGCCTTTGCGCTTGCCTGGCGCTTCCTGCCGGCCGGAAAAAAGACGCCAGGTCGGCGCGGTTTCGACGGGATCGGCACGGCTTTGCTCGCGCTGACGCTAGCCGCCTATGCGCTCGCCATGACCCTTGGGCGTGGCAGTTTTGGTTCTCTCAATGTCGGCTTGCTGATTGCCGCAACCGTGGCTGGCCTGCTGTTTGTCGTTGCGCAGACAAGGGTCCAGAACCCTTTGATTCAACCTGCGAGGTTCCGCGACCAGGCGTTGAACGCAAGCCTCGCCATGAACCTGATCGTCGCCACGGTGATGATGGCGACGCTGGTGGTCGCACCATTCTATCTGTCGCGCGCGCTCGGGCTGAACGCAGCCATGGTCGGGCTGGTTCTGTCGACCGGCCCTCTGGTTACCGCATTGGCGGCGCTGCCGGCCGGACGCCTGGTCGATCGTTTCGGGGCGAACCGGATCATGATCGTCGGCCTGTTCGATCTCGCTATTGGCACCTTTGCTCTGTCGCGGGCGGAATTCGGTATTGCCGGCTATGCCGTACCAATCATCATCGTCTGCACCGGCTACAGCCTGTTTCAGACCTCCAACAATTCGGCCGTGATGACCGGCGTCGCATCCGACCAGCGTGGCGTCGTCTCCGGCCTGCTCAATCTGTCGCGCAATCTCGGCCTGATCACCGGTGCGTCGGTGATGGGCGCGGTGTTCGCCTTCGCATCGGCTGGGGAAGGCACTGGCTTGGCAGTGTTGGCACCTGCGGCAGCGGCACGAGGGATGCAGGTCACTTTCCAGGTGGCGACGGGCCTGGTGCTGATGGCGCTGATCCTTGCGGTATTTTCAGCCCGCGCCACTGCCGGGCGAACAGATATCATTGCCAAGCATCCTTGAGGATTCCACCCGGTTCGCATGCAACTCCGGCAGCCGGCGCACCTATCTCGCATATCTCTTGGCACCGACGACGCAAAGCACGACGGCGGCGGTGACGGCGATCATGGCGGGACTGACCTGCTCATGCAGCAGCGCTGCCGCCAGCCCGAGGCCGAAGAAGGGCTGCAGCAGTTGCAACTGCCCGACGGCGGCGATGCCGCCTTGCGCCAGGCCGCGATACCAGAACACGAAACCGATCAGCATGCTGAACAGCGAAACATAGGCCAAGCCGATCCAGGCGCCCCTGCCGGCACTTTCGAGCGACGGCGGCAAAGTGATGAACGTCAGCGCCAGCATGAGGGGCAGCGACAGCACCAGCGCCCACGAAATCACCTGCCAACCGCCGAGTTTGCGCGACAGCGCCGCTCCTTCGGCATAGCCCAATCCGCACACGATGATGGCGGCCAGCATCAAGATGTCGCCGAGCGGCGAGACCGACAGGCCTTGGGTGACTGCGAAACCGGCGACAAGGGCGCTGCCGAGGCACGAGAACAGCCAGAACGCCGGCTTCGGGCGATCGCCGCCTCGAACCACGCCGAAGATCGCGGTCGCCAACGGCAACAGGCCGACGAAGATGATGGAGTGAGCCGACGTGATGTGCTTGAGCGCCAGCGCCGTCAGCAGGGGAAAGCCGACCACGACGCCAAGCGCCACGATCGCCAGCGGGAACAGATCTCGCCGCTCCGGACGCTTCTGACGAAAAACGAGTAGAAGCGCCAGGCCGAGGATGCCCGCTGAAGCCGCACGGGCGACCGTTACGAATACCGGATCGAAATCCATCACCGCCACGCGCGTCGCCGGAAGCGAACCGCTGAAGATCAGCACGCCTATGAACCCGTTGACCCAGCCACTCGCCGCCCAACCACTCGCCGCCCAACTACTCGCCGCCCAACTACTCATCGCCTTGTTCATCGATGCCCCGCTGATTTCGCCCTCTATCGGGCCGGGCGTCTGGCTCCGCCAGAGACAATCAGGTACAGTTTGACAAAACCGTCATGGTAGGCTGAGCAGTACGGATGGACGAACTGACGACAACAGATGAGGGCAGCCGGACGCTTGTCGAAAGCGTCATGGCGACGATCAGGCACAGGATCGCCGCGCGCAGCCTCACACCGGGAACGCGGCTGCCTTCGATCCGGGCGTTCGCGAAGGCCATGCAGGTTTCCAAATCCACCGTGGTCGAAGCCTATGAGCGTCTTGCGGCGGAAGGCATGATCCGCTCGCGGCCGGGCTCGGGTTTCTATGCCGCCGGACCGTTGGCTCCGTTGTCGCTGGCCGAGATCGGCCCCAGGCTTGACCGTGCCGTCGACCCGCTCTGGGTCTCGCGCCAATCGCTGGAAGCGGGCGACGGCGTCCTGAAACCAGGTTGCGGCTGGCTGCCGGCAACATGGATGCCCGAGGCTGGATTGCGCCGCGCACTGCGGACGACGGCCCGCGCCGACGACGCCGCTCTGACCGACTACGGCACGCCGCTCGGCTTGCCAGCGCTACGCCATCTGCTGGCGCGGCGCATGGCCGAGCACGGCATCGAAGCCTCTCCGGACCAGATCATGCTGACGGAATCGGGCACCCAGGCGATCGACCTGCTGTGCCGGTTCCTGCTCGAACCGGGTGACACGGTGTTGGTCGACGATCCCTGCTACTTCAACTTCCATGCCCTGTTGCGCGCCCATCGGGCCAAGGTGATCAGCGTCCCCTACACGCGCTCGGGTCCGGACATCGAGTTGTTCGCGCAAGCGCTGAACGAGCATCGGCCGCGCCTCTACATTACCAATTCGGCGCTTCACAATCCGACCGGCGCGATATTGTCGCCGGTCGTTGCCCATCGGGTGCTGAAGCTCGCCGACCCGTCGGGGCTGACGATCATCGAGGACGATATCTTCGCAGATTTCGAACACACA
Organism: Mesorhizobium sp. M0185; assembly: GCF_040322175.1. Lineage (NCBI taxonomy): Bacteria > Pseudomonadati > Pseudomonadota > Alphaproteobacteria > Hyphomicrobiales > Phyllobacteriaceae > Mesorhizobium > Mesorhizobium sp. M0185. The sequence goes on from NZ_JAMYSY010000039.1 coordinate 25,875, forward strand.
CCGGCGCCCAGGTTGGCTGCCTTCGACGGCCTCAGCCGGGTCATTCATATCGGAAGCTTTTCCAAGACGCTGTCGGCATCGGTGCGCTGCGGCTTCATCGCCGCTCCTCGCGACTGGATGGAAGGATTGACCGATCTCAAGATCGCCACGTCGTTTGGCAGCGGTCGGCTTGCATCCGAACTGGTACTGACGCTGCTGAAGGACGGCCTCTATCGCAAGCACGTCGATCTGCTGCGCGCGCGGCTCTCGCGCGCCATGGAAGAAACCGGCACCCGCCTCAGGGCGATCGGCATCGTGCCATGGATAGATCAGCCCGCCGGCATGTTTTTATGGTGCAGGCTGCCGGAGGGGATAGATGCCGCGGATGTCGCCCGCCATGCCCTGTCGGCTAATGTCGTGCTTGCGCCCGGCAATGCGTTCAGCCTGTCCCGGTCGGCCAGCCGTTACATGCGCTTCAATGTCGCCCAATCGGGAGACGACCGGGTTTTCAGGGCGCTTGAAGAGGCGATGTCGCGTTGATTGCGCTGCCGCAAAACTGAGGCTGAACTCTCAGGTGCCGGCCCGCTTGCGGCGTGCGTAAAGCATGACGAGCGTCTCGGCGGTGAGCGCCGGCCTCTGCTCGCCTTCGATCTCGACCGTATTGGCGGCCTTCATTAGATATTGCCCCGGACCTTTGTCTTCCATCGACAACAGCGTGGTGCGCAGCCTGATTCGCGAGCCGACCCTGACCGGCGCCACGAAACGCACTTTGTCGAAACCGTAGTTGAAGGCGGCCTGCGTGTTTTCGGGGACGATGCCCATCTCGAGCGCCAGCGCGCCGATGATCGACAGGGTCAGATAGCCATGCGCGATCGTGGTGCGGAACGGGCTTTGCCGCTTCGCCCGCTCGGGATCGACATGGATCCATTGATGATCGCCCGTGCATTCGGCAAACTGGTCGATGCGGTGCTGATCGACCAGCGTCCAGTCCGAAACGCCCAACTCCTGCCCGGCCATCGCCCTGAGTTGCTCGAAGGTCGGCGGCGTCCTCGGCCGTATCTGCGTCATTCCTGCTTTCCCGATCGCTTGCCTGTTCCGGACCACGACGGGCCGCCTCTGTCAATTCGCCAATGCGATTCCAGCCCATAATCTTCGGCCCTCGAACCGCCGGTCTTCGCCGCCGCCAAGTGTGCTGCCGGGGAACAGCTACCTCTTGTCGTGGCCGGCGCGGATTTCCTCCATCGCCTCCTTGATGCGGCTGCGCAGGATTTCGATCGATTCGGTGCCGGACGCCCTCGCCAGTTCGGCCATCTCGCCGGCATTCTTCAGCGCGGTCTCGAAGAATTTCCTGGCGAACGCCGCCTGCTTCTGCATCATTTCCTGCGGATTGCCGGGCGCTCTGTAGCTTTGTGCCATGTCGGTGATTTCGCGCAGCGTGTCCTGCAGCATCTCGCGTTGCCTTGACAACAGCGCCGAGGCTCCAGCGGCGCTCGCCCGTGCCGACTTCTCCAGCGCTTCCAGGTTCTTGGCGTGGTGGGCGAGGATCGCCTCGACATCGACATTCGACAGCTTCAGGTCGCGGCCGAATTTGCCGAACATGTCGATGAAGGACTCGGACTCCGGTCGTTTTGCCATGCTGGTTCTCTCCCCCTGTTGCCGTGAACCCCGCCACTGCACGGAAGATAGTGCAGCGAAGCTCAGCGGTCCATTCGGACGAGTCAGCCGACAAGAAACAGCCGTTCGGCAGTGTAGAGCACGAGCCCGGCAAGGCCACCGATGATCATGCCGTTGAAGCGGATATATTGCAGGTCCTTGCCGATGTTCATTTCTATAAGCCTTGTCAGTTGCGCGAGGTCCCAGCGCTTGACCTGGTCGGCGATGAACTTCGACACGCCGCTCTTCTGGCTTTCGACGAAGGACGCCAGCGCCACGATGAAGCCCTGGTTCATGTCGGCCCTGATCTGCGCGTCGTCGGCAAGATGGCGGCCGACCTCGACGAACATGGTGGCGAGATGGTCGCGGATCATCGAATTCGGCGCCTTGGCGTCCTGTTCGATGAACAGCCGCAGGCTGTCCCACATATCGCCGGCCAGCGCGCTGAGCTCTGGCCGGGCAAGGAAATCGCGCTTCAGCTTTTCGGCGCGCCTGGCATATTGTTTGGATGTCCTCAGCCGCTCGACGAAGGTTTCGACGAAAAGGTCGAATTCGGCTCGCATCGGATGGTGCGGATCGGCGCGTACCTCATCGAGCAGCGAGCCGGCCGACGCAATGATCTTCTTCAACAGATAGGCGTCGGCGCGAAACAGGTTGAACAGCGACGGCAGTTCCTCGCGGATCTTCTCGCGCATCGTCGCCAGCGCCTGCTCGTCGCTCAGGAAGCGGCCGACCACCTTGGTGAACTCGTCGAATAATTTCTGGTGGCGGCGATCGTCGGTCAGCGCCGACAGCAGCTCGGCGGCGAGCGGCGCCAGCGGCACCTTTTCGATCTGCTCCAGCATGCGGCTGGTGACGAAGCTGCGCAGTCCGGATTGCTCGACCGCCGCCAGCGCCTGCGGCACCAGCCGGCCGACGAAGCGCGATAAATCGGCGGCGCGGTTCGGGTCGGCCAGCCAGTCCGCGACCAGCGCCGAAAAGTCGACCTCGGCGAGCTTTTCGCGCACCGGTTCCGGCGCCAGGAAATTCACCTCGATGAAGCGGCCGAGATTGTCGGCGATGCGATTCTGGTTGTCCGGGATGATGGCCGTATGCGGGATCGGCAGGCCAAGTGGCCGCCGAAACAGCGCCACCACCGCATACCAGTCGGCCAGCCCGCCGATCGTCGCCGCCTCGGCGAAAGCGGCGACGAAGCCCAACCACGCATGCCGGCTCTCGAGCGATTTCGCCACCGCAAAGACCAGCACGCAAAACGCAAGTGCTGCGGCGGCGACGAACTTGGTGCGCCTGAGCGCCGAAAGCTTGGCGTCGGCATCGGCGTCGAACCGGACGGACGCGACGGATGCAAATGCCGGGGCTGGTCGTGACATGATGGGCCGCTCCTGATCGTGTATGCGAACTTATCTAGTGTCGCCTGCCCCAGAAAGCGCGCCGCTGGTTCCGGTGCGCGCAATCGTGCACGCAAACTTGACGCCGGAATTCATCTATTATGCAGCGCCAGTCTGGAATTGTTCCAAACTATAGGCCATATTGACGCCAACCACTGTTATGTGAGGACACAATGCGGCTTACCCGTCAGACCAACTACGCCATGCGCATTCTGATGTATTGCGCCGCCAACACCGAGCGGTTGAGCCGCATCCCCGAGATCGCCGCCGCCTATTCGGTATCGGAACTTTTCCTGTTCAAGATCCTGCAGCCGCTGGTCGAAAACGGCCTGATCGAAACGGTGCGCGGCAGGAATGGCGGCGTCAGGCTCGGCCGCGCGGCCGAATCAATCAGCCTGTTCGATGTCGTGCGGGTAACGGAGGAAAGCTTTGCCATGGCCGAGTGCTTCGAGAACGACGCCGCCGAATGTCCGCTGGTCGACAGCTGCGCGCTGAATTCGGCATTGCGCGAAGCGCTCAACGCCTTCTTCGCCGTGCTGTCGCGCTACACGATCGCCGATCTGGTGGCGGCGCGCCCGAATGTGCGGCACCTGCTCGGCATCGACATGCTGGTGCAAAGGGCGCCGGCCGCCTGATTTTTGGTCGCATCTCAGTTGGTGAGGTCTGTTGAGATTCAGGTCAGGCCGAGCCGAAAATGGTGGGTTCCGAGAACCGGAACGGAGCGTACGTTTGGGTACGTGAGTACCGGCCTGCGCCGGCCATAGCCTTAACTGCCGCACCTCTCATGAATGCTTCGGCCGGCGAAGGCCGGAAGCGCAGGAAACCGCCATTTGCAGGCCGGCATCACCTGAATATCAACAGACCGACTGCGGCAATACGAACGGCATGTTTGCCGCCGGCAACACACCGACCTTCAGCCGGCAATCGAAGACCTTTTCGATCAGCTCGTCGCTGAGCACCTGTTGCGGCGAACCTGTAGCGGCGAGCCTGCCGCGATGCATGACGAAAATCCGGTCGGCATACATCGCCGTCAAATTGAGGTCGTGCAGGATGGCGACCACGCCGCCTCCCCGTCTGGCGAAATCGCGCGCGATGTCCATGATGATCAGCTGGTGCTTGATATCGAGGCTGGACACCGGCTCATCGAGGAACAAATAGCGCGGCTTGCCATCGAGCACCGGCGCCCAGACCTGGCAGAGTACGCGGGCAAGCTGCACGCGCTGCTGCTCGCCGCCGGACAGCTCCTGGTAGAAGCGGCCGGCAAAACCGTCGAGGTCGACGCGAGCCAGCGCCCGTTCGGGCAGGCGCTGGTCCTCGCCGGGCAACGCGCCGGAGCGCCCGCCGACCAGGCCTAGCCTGACGATCTCACGCACGGTGAACGGAAACGACAGCGTCGTCGCCTGCGGCAGCACCGCACGGACCGTCGCCGCATCGACCGGCTTCATCGCCGATAGATTGCGGCCGTTGACGGTGACCTCTCCCGAATAGCCAAGATCGCCGGACAGTGCTCGGAGGAAGGTCGTCTTGCCCGAACCGTTGGGGCCGACGATGGCCGCGATTTCGCCCGGCCGCGCCTCGAAATCGACATTGGCGACAATGCGCTTGCAGCCGATCGCCACCGAGACATCCCGCGCTTCGATCATAAGCAAACTTTCACAGGTCAATGACGCCGCGCTTGCGCAGCAGGATCCACAGGAAGAACGGCGCACCGGCGACCGCGGTGACGATCCCAATCGGCAATTCGGCCGGGGCAACGATGGTGCGGGCAACGGCGTCTCCCAACAGCAGCAGCGCCGCACCAAGCAGGGCCGATGCCGGCAGCAGGTAACGGTTGTCGGGGCCGATCAGCAGACGCAGCAGATGCGGCACGACGATGCCGACGAAGCCGATTCCGCCGCTGACCGCGACGGAGGCGCCGACCGCTGCTGAGACGCCGACAATCGCGGTGTATTTCAGCCGCTGAACCGGAATGCCGAGATGGCCGGCCGTGGCCTCGCCGAGCGCCAGCGCGTTGAGGCCGCGCGCCAGGAACGGCATTGCCGCCAACGCCAGCACGATGACCGGCCCGACCGAGCCGATCTTCTGCCAGGTTGCGCCGCCCAGCGAACCGAGCTGCCAGAAGGTCAGGTCGCGCAATTGCCGATCGTCGGCCATGAAGATCAGGATGCCGGTCAGCGCCATGGCAAGCGCCGCCAGCGCGATGCCGGCGAGCAGCATGGTGGCGACCGAGGTCCGGCCTTGCCGTGTCGCGACCCGATAGAGCAGCAATGTCGTAGCCAGCCCGCCGCAGAACGCAGCCAGCGGCAAAGCCATCGTGCCGAGCGCCGTAGTCAGCGGCGCCAGCATGGTCGAGCCAAGCACGATGACGGCGACCGCACCGAGGCTCGATCCCGCCGAAACGCCGATCAGGCCGGGGTCGGCCAGCGGATTGCGGAACAACCCCTGCATGACGGCACCGGAGACTGCAAGCGATGCGCCGATCAGCACGCCCAGAACAACGCGCGGCAGACGGATGTCATGGATGATCAGGCGGTCGCGGGCGCTCAACGCCGCGTCGCCGGGCAACGCGCCGAACAGCCAGTTGTGCATGACGCCAATGGCCGAGGCATCGGACGCGCCGGAGGTCAGCGACAACAGCACGGCGATAACCAGCCCGACGCAGAGCAGCACGATGACGAGGCGGGCACGCCGCGAACGGTCACCTGCCGTCGCCATAATGCCCGCCGTACCGGCGATCGAATGTTCGGCCATCGCGCTCAATCCGCGACCTGGCTGCCATAGAGCGAGACGGCGAGATCGTGGATGGCCTCGGCCGTGCGCGGACCGAAGCCGAGCAGGTAGCCGCCGTCCATGCGGATCAGCCTGCGGGCTGCACCCGCCGGCGTCGAAGCCACGGCAGGGTTCGAAAACAATTCGTCATCCGCGGTGGCCGGTCCGGCATTGTTCATCATCAGGATCACGTCGGGCCTGGCGGTGATGACTGCCTCGTCCGACAATTGCTTGTAGCCGGCAAAGCCGTCGATGGCGTTGATGCCGCCCGAAAGCTTGATGATGCCCTCCGCGGCGGTGTCGCTGCCGGCGGCAAGCAGCTTGCCGCCCTGCATCGACAGCACGAACAGGATGCGCTTGCGATCCTTGATCGAGGCGGTCTGCTTTTCGGCTGCCTTCAGCCTGGCGTCTATCTGGGCCGCCAGCGCATCGGCCTTGGCCTCGGTGCCAAGCGCCTTGCCGACGATGTGGATCTTTTCGAGAATGCCTTGATTATCATAGCGCTCGGTCACCTCGATGAATGGGATGCTTGATTTCTTCAAGACGTCGACGGCTTCCTTCGGTCCGCTGCCGTGCAGGGCCAATATGCCCGACGGATTGACCGACAGCACACCCTCCGGCGACAGCTGGCGCATGTAGCCGACATCAGGCAGTTCCGCCGCCGCTTGCGGATAGCGGCTGGTCGAATCGCGCGCGACAAGACGATCCTGTTCACCGAGCGCATAGACGATCTCGGTGATCGAGCCGCCGATGGCAACGATCCTCGAGCGGTCGGCGAAAGTCGCGATGCCCTCGGCGGCTTGAGCCGGCATCAGCGCGGCGAACGCCAGGAAAACAGCCGCCGCAGGACCAGGCGCCGACCTGGAGACCGATGCCAGCCTGGAGAAAAGAACCATCGTCGTTTTCCTCAGGCTGCGGTCGGGCTTGGGATACGCGGCAGGTTTTCGGCCAGAAAGCGCCAGTCTTCGCGCTCGCTTTCGCCTTCATGCCGCTTACCGAAGAACTGGATGATCATCTTGCCGTCGGCGCCATAGATTTCGAGCGACGTGACATGGCCGTCCTTGGTCGGCTTGCGCACGGCCCAGACCTCATCGATGTGGTCGGTCCGCAGGTGCAGATGGAAGTTCTGGTCGAGCACGTTGAGCCATGGTCCCATCGGCTTGATCGAGGCGACCGGGCCGGAATGGATCTGGATGCAGCCGCGATTGCCGACAAAGCACATGATCGGCATGGCGCCGGCAGCGGCGTGGTTGAACATGGCGTTCACCGCATCCTTGTCGACCAGCCAGGCGTAGTCCTGGCCGACCATGCGCACCGCCTGTCGGCGGCTGATCTTCAGTGTCTTCAGCATGCCGAAGAACTGATGCACGTCGGTCAGCTGGCTCCAGCGGTCGCGCAGATCGTCGATGCTCGCCGGGTTGTCCGCAGTCTCGGTCTCGTCGGCCGTGCCCGCTGAAATCGCCACCGTCGGCTCCTGGTTCGGCGATTCCAGCCCGGCCACCAGTTTCTGATAGGCGTAAAGGTTGGAGGCTGGCCTGAGATGCACCTTGTGTACCGCCTCGCCTCCGGTATCGAAGAACTGCAGGCTGCGGCGGATGTCGGCGCCATCGCGCTTTTCCACGGCAAAGCCGTGCGCCCAGACTTTTGGGAAAATGCGCAGGTCGATATTCTCACCGAGCACCATGGCATTGTGATTGCCGGTGACGACCTTGTCGTAGACGCCGATCTTCTCGTGCACCGCGCTTTCGTTGCGGGTCAGCGCCATCACCTCACCGACAGCTTCGAGGCCAGTCAAAAGGTCGTTGACACGCGGCTCGACGCGCACGACGCCGTCGCCGCAATGCGCGGCGACCAGTTCGGCCTCCGAAATACCGAGCTGGGCGGCGAGGTCGCGCTCGCGCATTTTCGGATTGTCTGCCCGTGCCCGCCGGATCTCGTGTGGGGCGGGTTTTACGCGCTGGTCCATTTCTACCACCTACTTGTTGAGGATGAGCTTGCCCTGCCGGGTGATCTTCAGCCGGTACAGCGCACCATGATGCTCGATGCCGATCTCGTGCTCGCCCTGGAACAGCGTGTTGCTGGACAGCGTTCTCACGGCCGATTGGATCCGGTCGAAACGGACGGAATTTTCGTCGGAACGGCGGACGCGATAGCGAAAGTCGCTGGGATTGTGCGTGTTCATTGGTTCGATCCCTTTTCCTGTGCCGGGCATCTGGCTCGGCGCCTGCGTGAAATGCCGATTCAATTCTTGACTCGAATAATCATGTTATCTAGCAGTGCAATACCGGAGTAAATGAGTCAACATTTAAGACGCCGGACACGATGAAAAATGCCAGCGAGCCCCAGGCCAGCCAGCATCGAACATGGATTCTTGGAGTTGCAGCATGGGGTTGGCGAATTGGGGACGGCTGGCGGGCAGCGGCCTGACACATTGTTCTATGACAAGCAAAATGGCCGCGTTGCTGGCCGGCGCGGCGGCGATCCCGCTGCTCGCCACACCGGCCGGCGCCCAGCAGGCCGCCCAACCGGCAGCCGACCAGCAGCAGACTGACCCGTCTCAACAGCCCGAAAAGGTAAAGCCGGCCCCGGCGGGTACCACACTGCTCGACAAGATCCTGATCCTCAGCCGTACTGGCGAGACGGCGATCGAGTCGCTTGCTTCAGCCAGCCATGTCGACGAGGAACAGCTCGAGCGCCGCATGGCGACGACGCCCAACGAAATGCTGTTCGGTGTGCCGGGTGTCGCCGTCCAGGCCGACGCAAGGCGTGTCAGTTCCAGCATCAACATCCGCGGCCTGCAGGATTTCGGCCGCGTCTCCGTCATCGTCGACGGCGCCCGCCAGAATTTCCAGCGCTCGGATCACGGTACGCAATCGACCTTCTACATCGATCCCGAATTGATCAAATCCGTCGATGTGATCCGCGGCCCGGTCGCCAACACCTATGGCTCCGGGGCGATCGGCGGCGTCGTATTTTTCGACACCAAGGATGCACAGGATTTCCTCAAGCCGGACGAGACCTGGGCGGTATCCGCAACTGGGCGCTACGAAACCAACGGCGAAGGCTGGACCACCAGCGCCACCGGCGCCTATCGGATCAACGAGAACTGGGACGTGCTCGGCAATATCGTCTACCGCGACTATGACGACTACAAGCATGGCGGCGGCGACGCTGTAGCGGGCACCGGCTTCGATGTCTTGAGCGGCCTCCTCAAGACGACCATCCGCCCCAGCGAAAACAGCGAGCTGAAGCTCGGTTGGATCGGCTCGAACGACGGATGGACCGAGACCAGCGGCAGCGCGCCGGTGAACGACGCCGACCTGAAGGCGAATACCTTCACGGCCCGCTACAACATCACCGACGAAGACAAGAGCTGGCTCGATCTCCACATCAATGCGTCCTACAACAAGACCAAGCTCGATCTGACGACCCTTGTCGCGCAAAACCGGTTTGATCCGGTCACCGGTCTGCCCGTGGTTTTGCCGGCGGGTTCGAAATCGACGTTCGACATCGGCACCTCCGGCATCGACATTTGGAACACGTCGAGATTCGAGACCGTCGGCATCGCGCATGAGCTGACCTATGGCGGCGACTGGGTTCGCGACGATGTCGAGACAGGCGGCACGGCGGGCGGCGACAGCTTCTATACGCCCTCGGGCAACAGGAACGTCTCCGGCGCTTACGTTCAGGACAAGCTCACCTGGGACTGGCTCGAGATCATCGCCGGGCTGCGCTACGACAGCTACAAGCTTGACAGCGATGTCGGCGAAACCTCTGGCGACCGGCTGTCGCCACGCATCACAGTGGGCATTTCGCCCTTCGAGAGCGCCAGCATTTCCGGGCTGCAATTCTACGGCACCTACGCTGAAGGCTATCGTTCTCCGTCGCTATCGGAGACACTGATCAGCGGCAACCATCCAGCCGGCGTCAGCTTCCCGTTCCTCCCCAATCCCAATCTCAAGCCCGAAACCGGCAAGACCGTGGAGTTTGGCGTCAATTACAGCACCAACGGCGTCATTGAGGCCGACGACGCGCTGCGGCTGAAGGCGGCCTATTTCAACAACAACGTCGACGATTACATAGACGGCGTGACGCTCTCGCCGTTCGACCCGACCAGCGGCTGCCCGTTCGGTCCGGGCATACCGATCTGCTTCCAGTATCAGAATTTCGCCAAGGCCAAGATTCACGGCTTCGAGATGGAGGGCGTCTATGATGCCACCTGGGGCTTTGCCGGGCTTTCGGCGTCGTTCACCGACGGCCACACGATTTCCTATGAAGGCGAACGGGCGGACCTTGTCACCGTCCCCTCCTCACAGATCACCGGGCAACTCGGCTTTCGCTTCCTCGAGGACAGGCTGACCATCGGTGGCGAGGTGCAGTACAATGGCAAGCCGCAGGGCAACCCGGTGGCCAAGGACTATACGCTGGTCAATGCCTTCGCCAGCTACCAGGCGACCGACAATTTCAAGGTCGATTTCCGCGCCGACAATCTGTTCGACGTCAAATACGCCAACCCGCTGAACGCATCGACGACGAGCGTCGTCTACGAGCCCGGCGTCACCCTGAAGCTGGCGGCGACCATGAGGTTTGGAGGCTGACGACAATGAAAGGCATGACGGCATCCCTTCGTCTGTTCGCCGCGGTGCTGGCAATATTGCTTGCGGCGGCTCCGGCATGGACACAGCAGCAAGCACCGGCGCTGATCCTCGAGCTCAATGGCGCGCAGCCTTCCGACAAGGGCTGCCGCCTGACTTTCGTGGTCACCAACAATCTCGGCGCCGACCTTTCCAAGGCGGCGTTCGAGATCGCGCTGTTCAACGAGGCCGGCGTCGTCGACCGGCTGACCGTGCTCGACTTCAAGGAGCTGCCGGCAGGCAAGACCAAGGTGACGCGTTTCGATCTTGCCGGCACGGATTGCGGCAAGGTCAGCCGCGTGTTGATCAACAGCGCCACGGAATGCGCCGGCGCCGAGCCGAATGCCTGCATGCACGGGCTGAAAACGCAGGCCAGGACCGGCATCGCCTTCGGGGTCTGAATTTTGGGACCGGAACCCGCATTCGCACGAAACCCCGTCGCGTGGCCATTGGCCGGTTTCCTGCCGCCGGAACCGGACGATCCGGATTTCGCCATCCCGCGCGGGGCGCTGCGTGTTTCGCCGCGCGACAGGCCGGAAGACAGTTACATCGCCGACGCCGACGGCGACTTGCCGACGGTGCCTGCGGAGCCATTGCGGCAGGCACGACAGACGCGGCGGCGCCGCAACTGGACGGTGGCGATCGCCTGCTCTTGCGCATTCCACGTGGCGGTGGCGCTGGCCTTCCTCACGCTGCCGGACGACCGGCCAAGCATCGAAGGTGCCGATCAGCAAGGCGAAATGCTGCTCGGCGCCGACCCGCAGCAGGCGGCCGGCGATGTCGGAGACGATCCGGAAGTGGCCAACGTGACGATGGTGACCATGCTCGACGCCAAGCCGGTCGAAACGGTCGAGGCGCAGGCGGCCGCGGCAGAGGAGACGCTCCAGCCGGTCACCGATGCGGCGGAGACATCGGACAAAGAAGTGGTTGAGCCGGTCAACGAGGCCGCCACGGAAACTGCTGCGCCTGCCGATCGCACCGAACCAGCACCCGCGCAGCCGGCGCGCCAGGACCCATCGCCCGACGTTCTTGTGACCGACAGGCTGGTGCCTGCCGACGGCAATGCCGTGCCGCCGCCAGTCAGCGCGGCCGAAACGGCCGAGCCTGCCGAGACAAGCGCACCGGCACCAGCCGATCCGGCGCCGGCGGAAACAGTTCAGACGACCGAGACAGTCGGCGCGGCGGAAGAACCGAAGCCGGACAGGCCGGAGCCCAAGCAGCCGAAGGAGGCAACCGCAAAGAACAAGCGGGCCAGGAAGGCCGAACCAAACGAGCCTGAAAAGCCGGCCCTGCGCAGGAAGGCGAGCAAGGCACTTGCGAAAGCCGATTCCAAGAAGAAAAAGACCGGCTCCGGCGGCCGTGACGAAACGGATGTCGCGCGCGGCATGGCCGACGGCAGGAAGGACGGCAAGATCCTGACCGCCAGCAGGGGCGGCAAATCAGGCATCGGCAATGCAGCCTTCACGAACTATCCCGGCAAGATCAGGTCAAAGCTGGTGCGGGCCTTCAATTCGACACGCACGCGCGCCACTGGCACAGCCACGGTTGCCTTTACTGTCGGTTCGAACGGCAGCGTCCGGTCGGCCAGGCTGACGGGCAGTTCGGGCGTTGCCGCGCTGGACAAGGCCGCACTCGACGCGGTCCGCCGGGCTTCTCCGTTTCCCCCTATTCCAGACGGAGCCGGTCGCTCGGCCTGGCAGTTCGAAGTGCCGCTCGGTATCAGATAGCGACCGTCCCCATGCCGGCACCAAAGTTGGCGCCGCCCTGCCCGCGATACGCGAGCCCTGGCGAACCTACGCAGCGGCCAGCAGGCTGGCATTGCCGCCCGCCGCCGTGGTGTCGACGCAGACGGCGCGCTCGTGGGCGTAGGCGGCCGGATAATAGACTTCGCTGATCAGCGGCACGATCGGGCCGGCGCGCTCGGCGATGACCTTGCGCACGATGCGCGCGGCCTCGGGCGTGCCGGAAAAGGCAACGACATCGACCCGCAGCGAGCGCGCTTCGACCGGGTCCGGTCTGCCGTCGATGGCCGCCAGCGGCAGTCCCTTGCCGGTCAGTGACGAAAGTGCTGCCGGCGCGCCGGGCGCGACGGCGAGCACCGCATTGCCGGCGGCCAGCGCCTGGATCGTCTGGGCAAGCAGCGTATCTGCGTCCGGGCCAAGGCAGAGCACGCGGCCGCGCGGCGACAGCGACAGCGTGTTGGCCTCACCGGTCGGCCCGGGCAGGTCGACCTGGCCGAAATCGATGCCGGCGGCAGTGCCGATAGCCGCGGCACCCTTGCCGCGCAGATGTTTCCTCAGGATGGCGACGCGATCCGGCCGCGTCGACCAGCCGCCAAAGGCCGGGTCCGGCAGATTGTCGGCGAGCTCGGTCGCCGTCACCTTGCGGCCTTCGGCAAGATGGGTGCCGGCTTCCGGCCCCTTGCGGAAGCGCCGGAGATAATGTGGCCCGCCGGCCTTCGGCCCGGTGCCGGAAAGGCCCTCGCCGCCGAACGGCTGCGCGCCGACGACGGCGCCGATCTGGTTGCGGTTAACGTAGATGTTGCCGGCATGGATGCCATCGACGAAATGCTGGGCGCGGCCTTCGATGCGGGTGTGCAGGCCAAAGGTCAGGCCATAGCCTTTGCGGTTGATCGCAGCGATCACCGCATCGATCTCGTCGGCATCGAAGGTGGCGACATGCAGCACCGGCCCGAACACCTCGCGCTCCAACTCCTCGATGCCCTTGACCCGAAAGACGTGCGGCGCAACGAAGCGGCCGTCCTTCGGCGCTTCAAGCTTGGCGATCAGCCGGCCCTGCAGGCCCATTTTGGTGCAATAGTCACGGATCGACGCTTGCGCCTCGTCATCGATGACCGGGCCGACATCGGTCGATATCCGCCACGGGTCGCCGAGGCTAAGCGCTTCCATCGCGCCTTTCAGCATCTCAAGCATCTTCTTCTCGACGTCCTTCTGCACGTAGAGAATGCGCAATGCCGAGCAGCGCTGGCCGGCGCTCTGGAAGGCGGAGGCGAGGATGTCGCGCACCGCCTGTTCGGGAAGTGCTGTGGAATCGACGATCATGGCGTTGAGGCCGCCGGTCTCGGCGATCAGCATGGCGTCGGGCGCGGCGGTCTCGGCCAGCTGCTTTTCGATCAGCTTGGCGACCTCGGTCGAGCCGGTGAAGCAGACGCCGGCAATGCGCGGATCGGCGGTCAGCGGGCCGCCGACCGAAGGGCCGTCGCCGGGCAGAAGCTGGATGATGTCTTCCGGCACGCCGGCCTCGCGCAGTAGCTGGACGGCGCGGAAGGCGATCAGCGGCGTCTGTTCGGCCGGCTTGGCGATCACCGAATTGCCGGTGACGAGTGCCGCCGCGATCTGCCCGGTGAAGATGGCGAGCGGAAAGTTCCACGGCGAGATGCAGGCGATGGTGCCGCGCGCCTCGGTGCCCGCCTCGGCATTGGCGGCCTCGGCCGCATAGTAGCGCAGGAAATCGACCGCCTCGCGCACCTCGGCAACGCCGTCGGCGAGCGACTTGCCGGCCTCGCGGCTGGCAAGCGCGAAAAACTCGACGGCATTGGCTTCGTAGAGATCAGCCGTGCGGTTGAGGATGGCGGCACGCTCGGCGACCGGGCGTCTTGCCCATGCCGGTTGTGCCTCGACGGCGATGCGCACGGCGGTCTCGACCTGCTTGGCGCCGGCCTCGCTGACCGTGCCGACCACTTCGGAAGGTTTTGCCGGATTGACCACCGGACGCTGCTTGCCGTAGCCGGCGGCGCGGCTGACCGGCTTGGCGTGCCAGCGCTCCGGCCCGGCGAACTCGGCCCTCGCCTTGTCGATCGCAGCCAGCGTCAGCGTGTCGGTGATATCGAAGCCCTTGGAATTGCGCCGGCCGGGGCCAAAGATCGCCGACGGCGGCACGATCGCCGGATTGGCGGCGGGGCCTTGTTTCTCCATCGTGTCGATCGGGTCGCGGGCGATGTCCTCGGGCTCGACCTCTTCATCGGTAAGCTGGTGGACAAAGGAGGAATTGGCGCCGTTCTCCAGCAGCCGGCGGACCAAATAGGCGAGCAGGTCGGAATGCGCGCCGACCGGCGCATAGATGCGGCAGCGCGTGCCTTCGGCCCGCCGCACCGTCTCATGCAGCGCCTCGCCCATGCCGTGCAGCCGCTGGAACTCGAACGTATCGCGGTCCGTCGTCATCGACAGGATGGCGGCGACGGTGTGGGCGTTGTGGGTGGCGAATTGCGGGTAGATCCGGTCGGTCATCGACAAAAGCTTCTTCGCGCAGGCCAGGTAGGAGACGTCGGTATTGGCTTTGCGGGTAAAAACCGGATAGCCGTCGAGCCCGAGCGTCTGCGCCCGCTTGATCTCGGTGTCCCAATAGGCGCCCTTGACCAGCCGCACCATGATGCTGCGGTCGTATTTCCTCGCCAGCTCATTGAGCCAGTCGATGGTGAAGGCCGCGCGCGGACCGTAGGCCTGCACGACGACGCCAAAGCCGTTCCAGCCGGCAAGCTCCGGTTCGGCCAGTACCCGTTCGATGACGTCGAGCGACAGGTCGAGGCGGTCGGCCTCCTCGGCGTCGATGTTGAGGCCCATGCGCGAATGGCGCGCCGCCAGCGCCAGCGACAGCAGCCGCTCGGCCATGACGGGCAGCATCTTTTCCTTCTGCGTCACTTCATAGCGCGGATGCAGCGCCGAAAGCTTGACCGAAATGCCGTGGTTCTGGCGGATGTCGGGGCCGTTGGCGCCGGCATCGAGCGAAGAGATGGCATCGGCATATGCCTTGAGGTAGCGCAGCGCGTCGGCCTCGGTGCGGGCCGCCTCGCCCAGCATGTCGAAAGAATAGAGATAGCCCTTCTGTGTCATCGGCCGGCCGCGCCTGACCGCCTCGGCAATGGTGCGGCCGAGCACGAACTGCTCGCCCATCTCGCGCATGCCGGCGGCGACCGCCTTGCGGATGACCGGCTCGCCCAGCCGGCGCACCATCGCGCGCAGCGTGCCTTCGATGCCGCCCTCGCCTTCGTCGAGCACGCGGCCGGTCAGCATCAGCGCCCAGGTCGATGCATTGATGAAGATCGAGCTCGAGCCGCCCGAATGCGCCGACCAGTCGTGCGGCGCGATCTTGTCGGCGATGAGGTCGTCCATCGTCTCGGTGTCGGGCACCCGCAGCAGCGCCTCGGCCAGGCACATCAGCGCCACGCCCTCCTTGGTCGAGAGGCCATAGGCGGACAGGAAGACCTCCATCAGCCGCGGATCGGACGAGCCGCGCACCGCGCGCACCAGATCGGCGGCACGGGCCGAAATCGCCTTGCGGTCTTGCGCGGACAGCCCGGCCGCCTCGGCCAGCCGCTTCACCGCCTGGTCTTCGTCGGGCAAATAATTGGCACGGATTTGCTGGCGGATGGTGTCGAGCGCTGGCATGGCGGTCCTGTAGAACGAGCATAAGGGGGCGGGCCGGCGGTCACCGGGCCGAATGGCGCAACCTAACATAAGTACGGATTTCGGTCGGTCCAAAGAAATCGACAAGACAGGTCGATTGATCTATGATTGCGGGTCGGCAATCACCAATGTGGCCAAAAATCTGATGACAGAAGACCAATTGGACCGGATCGACAGGAACATCCTGTCGGCTCTGGGCAGTAATGGCCGGCTTTCCATGTCGGAACTGGCGGCGAAAGTCGGCCTGTCGAAGACGCCGGTGCAGGCACGAGTCAAACGGCTGGAGAAGGACGGCTTCATCAGGGGCTACCAGGCGATCATCGACCGTGAGCGCATGGGCGAAGGCCATGTCGCCTTCGTCCAGGTGAAACTGTCCGACACCCGCTCGGCCGCGCTCGACGCCTTCAACCGCGCCGTGCAGGCGGTGCCGGAGATCGAGCAGTGCCACATGATGGCATCGAGCTTCGACTATCTGCTGAAGGTCCGCACCACCGACATCGCCGCCTACCGCCGCGTGCTCGGCGAGCGCATCTCCGCCCTGCCGCACGTTGCCCAGACCTCGACGTTTGTCGCGATGGAGACGGTGAAGGACCGGTAGGAAACGCCGGCGGGACAGCCCCCCCTCTGTCCTGCCGGACATCTCCCCCTCCAGGGGGGAGATCGGTTGTCACTGCCGCTTTCGCCAATCTCTAAACGTCGCAGGAGTGAACGGCGCGCCGAAGCTGCCAATCTCCCCACTAGAGGGGGAGATGTCCGGCAGGACAGAGGGGGGCGCGAAGGATCGCTACCCCGCCGCCTTCACTCCGCCAGCGTCTTCAGGAACGCCACCAGCGCCGCGCGCTCGCGGTCCGAAAGCTGCAGCGGGTGGACCTCTGACACACCCTCGACACTTGCCGGCGCCTTCGAATAATGCGCCACCACCTCGTCCAGCGAGGAAAACTGCCCGGCATGCATGTAGGGCGGACGGGTGGCGGCACCGCGCAGCGACGGCGTCTTGTAGGCGCGGACGAGTTCCGGCCCGGTCTTGACCATGAAGCGCAACTCGCGGCAGGCGCTGGCATCGCCGTCGCGAAAGGCGCCGAAACAGTTGAACGGATCGGCCTCGACCTGCGCCACCGCCTCGACGCGGCCGCGATCCGGCGGCAGGCCCGCGACCGGCGGCACGCCGGTGTTGTGGAAGCTGCCGTCGGTAAAACGCGGGCCGTTGTGGCAGGTCACGCAATTGGCCTTGCCGATGAACAATTTCAGGCCGAGGATTTCCTCCGATGAAAAGGCGGCGTCGCCTTTCGGCTCGGCGCCCGCAGCCAGGTCGAGGGCAAAGCGGTCGAAGCGTGTCTGCGGCGGCGCGATCGAGCGCTCGAAGGCGGCGATCGCCTTGCCGATATTGGCAAAGACGCGGTTGACGTCCTCGGCTTGACTGGCGGGCATGGCGTTCCAGGCCGCCTTCTCGGCATCGGTGCCGAGCGGGCCGGCATTGGCCGGCACGCCCGAAAGGTCCGGCAGCGGCCCGAAGATGCGCTCGTAGCGCTCGCCGAAGCGGGCCTTGATGTAATGCGCGAAGGCGGCGCGGTTGCCGGCCTGCTCCAGCGGATTTTCGAGCGGTGTCAGCGCTTGCCCCCACAGGCTGTCGCGCCGCCCGTCCCAGAAGAACCAGGGATCATGCGCGACGCCGGCCAACGGCATGGTGCGGCGGTTGGTGCGGCCGACGCCGACCGCTTGCGGCAGGTCGTCCTGGAATTGGCGGTCGATCTTGTGGCACGTCGAGCACGATACCGTGCCGTCGCCGCTCATCCCGGTGTCGAAAAACAGCGTCGAGCCGAGTGCCGCGGCGGCCGGCACGTCGGCAAAGCGATTGGTGGTATCGGGCTTCAGCTGCGGCAGCCTGGACAGCGCCAATGAGGCGATGGTCTGCTTCTCGGCGTCGGAAAACTCCGGTCTGCCGCAGCCGGCGAGCACCGCCACCATCACCAACGCGAGAAGACTGGAAAACCGGCTCATCTATGGCTCACAGCACCACGTTGAAAACGACAGTGTCCGAACCGGCCGCGGCGGAAATGGCAAAATGCAATTGCCACCACCCGCTCATCGTGAATTTCACGCCGTCGATGCGATAGCGCCCCGCGCCGAGGTAATCGGTCGCCTGCGGGCTGGTCGGCAGACCGTGCTTGTGCTGCGGCATGCCGCCGGAAATCGTTATCGCAGCACCTTCCACCGGCGCACCTTCGACGGTTTTCAGCGTCAGCAGCCAGGATTCCAGTTCGCCCTGCCGGATGACGCCTTTCTCGGGCTCGAAAGTCGCCGCGAACAGCTTGTTCGCCGTCGTCTTGGAACGGCCGACGTCCGAGCTTGGTTGCGGTGCATGCGGCGCCGTCAGATAGACGATTGCCAGCACGCCGGCGAGCAAGGCAGCCAAGCCGAGGCCTCCAAGAAGATAACGCCATAACGATGCCAAACCCATTCCTGTTCTGCGGATAACGTTTCGCTGGGCAGATCGCGTCCCACGCCCCTGTGGGAAATCGCGCCCAGTGCAAGAATCCGCCGTCGCCAAGCATGGCGCTGCCGGCAGCAAAAAGCTACAGCACCGCAATTGCAGGATGGAGGAGTGCTTCATGGCAGGAATCGGCATCGCCTCGATCGGCGAGTGCATGCTCGAGCTTTCGGGCCAGGCCGGGCCGAACTGGCGCATGGGCTTTGCCGGCGACACGTTCAACACTTTGTGGGCGCTGCATGCTTTGAGCGGCGAGCGGCCGGCGACCTATGTGTCGGCCTTCGGCGACGACCCGTTCTCACGCGACCAGATCAAGTTCCTGGCCGAGAACGGCATCGGCATCGGCGCCAGCCCGGTGATAGCGGGCGCCCGCCCCGGCCTCTATGCGATCACGCTGACCGGCGCCGAACGTTCTTTCACCTATTGGCGGGCCGATGCGGCCGCAAGGCAGTTGGCTTCGGACCCAGCCGCATTGCAGAAAAGCCTTGAAAACCAAGCGCTTGTCTATTTTTCCGGTATAACTTTGGCAATCCTCGACGAGGCTCCACGCAAGGTACTGCTGACGGCCGTGGCCAAGGCGCGCGCGGCCGGCTCGCTGATTGCCTTCGACCCCAATTACCGGCCGAGGCTGTGGCGCCAAAGCGAGGAAGCGCAGGCCGCGATCCTCGAGGCGCTCGCCGTCGCCGACATCGCGCTACCGACCTTTCCCGACGAGCAGATGCTGTTTGGTGATACAACACCGCAGAAAACAGCTGAACGGCTGCGAAAGCTGGTCGGCGAAGTCGTCGTCAAGAACGGCGAGGAACCGGCGCTGATCGCGCAAAACGGAACCTCGCAATCGGTGCCGGCGGTACACGTCGCCACCCCGGTCGACACCACCGGCGCCGGCGACTCCTTCAACGGCGCCTACCTCGCCGCTCGCCTTGCCAGCCATGCCCCGGCAGAGGCGGTGCTGCGCGCCCATCGCGTCGCCGCCGCCGTCGTGCAGGTGCGCGGCGCCCTGGCGCCGTTCGAGACGCTCAAGGCTGCGTTCGAGGCAACTGCTATCTGACCTTGATGACGACCTTGCCCTTGGCGCGTCCTGTTTCGACATAGGCCAGGGCGTCATTGGTCGCCTCGAATGGAAAGACCCGATCCACAACCGGGCGGATCGCGCCGGCTTCGATGAGAGCGGTGATTTTGCTCAGCTGATCGCCCTGCGCCCACATGAAAAGGAACGAAAACTGCACGCCGCGGCGCTTGGCTTTGGCCCGAATTCCGCGACTCAGGAAGCTGAGCACCAGCCTCAGCATTAAGTTCAGTCCCTTTTCCCTGGCAAATTCGGCATCCAGTGGACCGGAGATGGAGATGAGCTTGCCACCCGGTTTCAGCACCCTCAGGGATTTTTCCAGTGTCTTGGCGTCCTGGCTGTTCAAGACGACATCGTAGCCCGACAGAACTTTCTCCAAGTCGTCTTTCCTGTAGTCGACGACGACATCGGCGCCGAGACTTTTGACCAGATCGGCACTCGCCGCGCTCGCGGTTGTCGCAACGGTCGCGCCGAGGTGCTTGGCCAACTGAATAGCAAATGTCCCGACGCCGCCGGAACCAGCCTGAATGAAGACCTTCTGTCCCTTCTTCAGGTTTGCCCGTTCGATGAGCGTCTGCCAGGCGGTGAGACCGACCAGGGGAATCGACGCCGCCTCTTCCATACTGAGATTCTCGGGCTTCAAGGCTACGTCGGCCTCATTCACGGCAATGAATTCGGCGAATGTCCCAATCCGGCCATCGCGCGGCCGCGCATAGATCTCGTCGCCGACCTTGAACTTGCTGACTTTCGATCCCACGCGGATAACCTTCCCAGCCACGTCGTGGCCCAGGATGAAGGGCCGGCGGTAGGGCAAGATGAGCTTGAATTCTCCGGTTTTGACCTTGGAATCGAGCAGGTTCACCCCTGCGGCATGGACCTCGACCAAGACATCGCTGTCCTGGAGCTCCGGCTCCGGCATTTCGGCCAGCCGCAGAATAGCCTTCTTGTTATACTTATCGACAACGAATGCCTTCATGGCAGTTACTTTCTAAGAATGCCTGTTGCTGTTCGGGACGAAACAAGCCGAACGTTTTCAGCTGCATAGCCGCCTTGCGGCAAGGCCTCAGCCTCGAGGAAGGACAGGGCCTTCGGGACAAAATCGGCGTGGTTCTGAAATATCCCGCCATGCCCGGCATCCGGATAGATGACCAGATGCGCCCCCGGGATACGCCCGGCGAGATCATAGGTATTGCTGCTCGGCACCATCCTGTCCTGGTCGCCATTCGCAACCAAAGTGGGAATGCGGATGGTGCTCAGGTCTTGTGGCGCCTGGAGTCCGTAGGCCTTGATCGCCTTGAGTTGCGCGCCGAACGCGCTCAGCGATATCGCCTTGTCCCGGTTGTTCCGGCGCTCCTTCAGCCGTTCCAGAAATGCGTTTGCGGCGCGGCGCCCATTCGGCGTTCTTGTGAAGAAGAGATAGTACTTCGGATCCCGAAAAGTCAGCGCGCCCTTGATCATGTCCACGATCGTCAGCGGCGTTACCTTGTCGATGCCTTGCCCACCGGCCGGCCCCGTGCCAGCCAGGATGAGTTTGCGCACAAGCTTGGGCTCGGTCAGCACAATCTCTTGCGCCACGAAGCCGCCGAGTGAAAAGCCGAAGAGATCGACTTCTTCGAACCCCAGCGCCCGGACAAAGGCGATTGCATCCCGCGCCATGCCGGAAATGGTCGACGGAGTTTTGCCACCCGAAGCACCGATGCCGCGATTGTCGAAGGCAATTACCCGCCGGGTCGCAGCGAGGCCATCGACGATGCGCGGATCAAAATTGTCCAGCTGAGCAGCCAGATGGTTGAGCAGGATCACTGGCACGCCCGTCCTGGGCCCGAGTTCCCTGTACGCAAAAGCTATGCCGCCGACATCGACGGAGCGCGTTGGCGCGCCCCGGAACAACGCCGGTGAACGCGGCGACCGATTGGATCTATGTGTCATGCTTGGCGCCTCCGTTTCGTAGGGCCTGGCCAAATGTGTCGTAGTTGCTAGTCGCATGTGCGTGAAATCCTCTGCCTCGCCGTTGTTCAGACCGGCAAGCGGAACTGCTTGCGCAGGCTCTTGTCGAAAATCCCCGCGGGGGCAAAGCGGCGCAGCAGGCTGACCTGGCGCGCTGCGTTGCCAGCGGTATAGCGCCGTCGCGGGCGGGCATCGGTCGCTGCCTTGACAACCACATCCGCCACCACTTCCGGCCGATCGGCTTTGGGCATCACATCGCCCAGCAGCGCCTTGAGCCCGGCTCGAGCCCGATCGTATTCCTTCAACAGCGAATCCGGCTCGATGCCGTTCTGGTCGAAGACGGTGCGAACGAATGCCGGCTCGATGACGGAAACGCGGACGTTGAAGGCGCGCACCTCGTGGTCGAGCGATTCCGAATAGCCTTCGAGCGCGTGCTTGACCGCCGAGTAATGAGCTGAGTATGGCGCGGGTACCAGTCCCAGAATGGAGCCGATATTGATGATGCGCCCTTCGCCGCGCCGCCGCATCGACGGCAACACCGCATTGGTCATTCGCATGACGCCGAACAGATTGACGTCGAACAGGGCTTGTACCTGGGCGACCGAGGATTCCTCGGCGCCTCCTAGCAGACCGACACCGGCATTGTTGACCAGGAGGTCGATCCGGCCGGTCTGCGCGAGCACGGTGGCAACGAGCGCATTGACGGCCGCATCATCGGTCACGTCGCATGCCAGCATGGTCACTCCGCCCGGACCATTACTGGTCTTGCGGCGACTTGTCCCGAAGACAGTGAAACCCGCCCGCGCCAAGGCCTCGGCGCTGGCGCGGCCGATGCCGGAGGAGGCTCCGGTCACGATTGCGGTCTTTTCAGAATTCCCATTCATTTTTGATGTTCCAGGTTCGAGAGGTCTAGCTTATTTCCACGAGTTGAATTATGATCGTAATATCAGATTATGAGCATAATGCAATAGCAGGACAGGAAAGAAAGACCATGCGCTACGAAAAGGGCCGAAAAGACGCGTCACGCAGCCGGATCATGGAGGTCGCCGCCGAACGTTTTCGATCTGACGGCATCGCGGCGTCCGGGCTGGCAACCATCATGAGCGACGCCGGGCTGACGAACGGCGCCTTCTATCCGCACTTCCAGTCGAAGGCGGAGCTCGTCCGTGAAAGCGTGGCGGCGGCCTTGGACGCGCAGTCGCATGAAGTGCAGGAAGCATTGGCCGCCGGCGGTCCGGAAATGGCCATAGAGACGTATCTATCGGCCGAGCACCGGGACAATCCTGGAAAGGGTTGCGCTTCGGCCGCGTTGTTGCCGGAAATCGCGCGGCAGCCGCCTGAAACGCGAGCCCTCTATGCCGAGCGCGCTCAATCCCTGGTGCGCCAGATAGCTGAAGCTCTGCCGCAGACGAACGATCCCGAGGGCGCTGCGTTGGGCATGTTTGCAACGCTCATCGGCGCGCTTCAACTCGCGCGCGCCGTGGAAGGAACGGAATTATCGGATCGTATCCTAGCGGCGGGAGCAGCTGCCGCAAAGGCGCTGATCCGGCCGGTTCAAGACGAGGTGGCCTCCTGAGGGCAGCCCGGACTATTCGGCCGGCTCGAATCTGCCTTGCACCAAGACTGTCTCCACCGGCCCAAGCGGATTGATGATCCGGCTCTCCAGGACTTCGATAAGTTTGCGTCCAACACCCGCCATATCCACGGAATGAACTCCGATCTTTGCCGGCAGGAAGCGTGCCAGCCGCGTGCTGTCACGGGTGACAATGTGAACGTCGCGGCCTGGTGTGAGACCCCGCTTGCCGAGAGCGTGCAACGCTCCCAGAAGGCCCAGTTCGTTGGCGCACGCCAAGCCCGTTGGCGGATCTGATGACGCCAGCAAGCGATCGAACCAGCCTGCGCTCGATTCCATGGTGAACATGCCATGACCGATCAACGATTGGTCGATCGGAATACCAGCCTCGGCCATTGCCCTTCCATACCCGGAAAGACGCACGGCACTCGCCTGGTCCTCCGGAACGAGAAGTTGCAGCGCAATGCGTCGACAGCCCTTATCCATGAGCCGCCGGGTCGCCTCGTAGGCAATCTGTTCATTGTCGACATCGACATAAGGATACGCGATATCCAGGTCGGTTCTTCCAAACGCGACGAACGGCATGCGTTTATCCAGCAGCAGCTTGACGCGCGGATCAGCCGACACCAGGCGCGTGATGATCAGGCCGTCTGCGCTGCGCGCCTGAAGCTGCCGCTGCACACTCTCGACGGGATCGTCGTCGGGAGTGGTGGAATAGATGGACAGACTATAACCGGCTTGCCGCGCCGCCAGCGTCATGCCTTCGATTAAAGGAAGCTTCAACAGATCGGACAGATGGTCTCGTGTTTCCATCGGGAGTACTGCCGTCAGCGTCTGCGTTCGACCGGTTTTGAGCGCGCGACCATGATGATTTGGTAAATAGCCGACCCGCTTAGCCGCCTCCTTGACGCGGGCTATGGTCGAGGGCTGCACCTCCGGCCCATCCTTCAGAGCGCGGGATACCGTGGTCACCGAGAGGGAAAGTTCCGCGGCGATCTGCTTTAGATTGGCCATTGTTCGCCCGACTTCATTTGCGAAAGCGCCGGCTGATTTGCTGACCGCCATAACGTTACCGAATTCGACATCCCGGTCAATCGAAACTCCCGTAGGAAGCAGCTTGACTCCAGCGCATTGAGATGCAATCGTAACGTTACGATTACAAAATAATGGCTCTTTTGAGCGATGTTTGATAAAGTTGGGGAGGAGAACCTATGTCCTGGCTACGCATTTCCTTAACAGCATTCGCAATCTCGGCTGCCCTGCCCGTTCATGCGCAAACAGTCACCATCACGACCGCAGGTGGGGATTATGGTAATGCCATGAAGGAAGCCATGTGGGGGCCTGCTGCAAAAGAGCTTGGCTATGATGTCCGCGAGGAGACCCTAAGCGACGGCCTGGCCGCCTTGAAGATGCAGGTCACCTCGGGTGCGGTCACGACCGACGTCATTCACCTGGGCTCACCGGAAGGTGCCCAGGCGGCCGCACAATCGCTGCTGGAGCCACTCGACTACAAGATCATCGATCCGAAATCCGTGCCGGAGGGTGCGAAGTCCGACTACTGCTATCCGTTTGACTCCTATGGCACCGTCATGTCGTGGAACACCAAGACCTATGGCGAGAACCCGCCGAAGACGTGGGCGGAATTCTGGGATGTTGCCAAATTTTCTGGCCGTCGCGCGTTGCGCGCCAATGCGCAAGACTCGATCGAGATCGCGCTTCTCTCCGATGGCGTGGCACCGGCGGACGTCTATTCCGTGCTCAGCACGCCGGAAGGGCTAGAGCGCGCCATCAAGCGGCTTGAAGCGATCAAACCAGATGTCGCCGTGTGGTGGACCTCGGGCGCCCAGTCCGCGCAGTTGCTGAAAGACGGTGAGGCGGATTTGGTCATTACCTGGAACGGACGCGCCCAAACCGTGAAAGCCGATGGCGGCGCGGCTGACTACACGTTCAAGGGTTCGGTCATCGGCACGGACTGTCTTGGGGTGCCGAAGGGAGCGCCGAACAAGGAAGCCGCGATGAAGCTCATCGCAGCGATGACGCAGCCCGCGCGGGTTGCCAAGCTGACCGATTTCATTGCCTACGGCCCAGTCAATCCTGCGGCATATAAGGGTGGCCTTATTCCCGAGGACCGTCTGAAGACCCTTGCGACAGCGCCTGAAAATGCTGGCACTTCGGTGTTTTCCAATTCAGAATGGTGGGTCAAGAATGGCGAGGCTGCCCAAAGAGCCTTCGATGAAATGATGGCTCGCTGACTCTCAGCTCTGACGCATGTCGCGCAAAAATGTGCAGCGCGACAACGACATGCATGAAAACAAGAACCTAAAGCGCGTCGCGTGAAGCCGGTCGAACGCGATGCGCTTCAAGGCTGGAGCACATGATGAAGTCGCTCGCGATCACCATCGAAAGCGTGCACAAGGCTTATGGGTCCTACGTCGCACTGGATGATGTTTCGCTCGACATTCAGGCTGGCGAATTCCTCACGCTGCTTGGACCATCGGGATCGGGCAAGACCACGTTACTCATGGCTCTGGCCGGTTTTGTCAGGCCGGATTCCGGTAAACTTTTCTTGGGCGATCGAGACATCACCCGCCTGCCGCCCAACAAACGAGACATCGGCATAGTATTCCAGAATTACGCCTTGTTTCCCCACATGAATGTCCTGGCGAACGTCGCGTATCCGCTGGTGCTGCGCAAGGTACCGAGAGCGGAGGCGCGTCAGCGGGCGCTTGATACCTTGGCCCGCGTGAAGCTGGATGGTCTGGCGGAGCGCAATATTGCCGCACTATCCGGCGGCCAACGTCAACGGGTGGCATTGGCGCGGGCTATCGTCTTCGAACCGCGCGTGATGTTGATGGACGAGCCGCTGTCGGCGCTCGACAAGAACCTGCGCGAGACCATGCAGTATGAGATCCGGCGTCTGCATGATCATCTACGGATCACCACAATCTATGTAACCCACGACCAGCGCGAAGCGCTGATTATGTCTGACCGGATTGCGGTGATGAATTCTGGCCGCATCCAGCAGATAGATACGCCGCAGCGGATTTATGATCGTCCATCGACCCGCTTCGTCGCGGAGTTCATGGGCGAGGCCAACATTGTGGCCCCGGGCTCAGCGCGCAGAATCGACGGCGCCGAAGCATCACGCGAAACCCTGATGATCCGCGCCGAAAGCTTCCATCTTGATGCGAAGCTCGTCGGGGGAGACGGAGTGGCTCTCGAAGGAATACTGCGCGCCAAAGCGTTCCGCGGCGAGAACTGGCTTTTGACGCTGGCGCTTGACGGCGGGCAAGAGGTTCTTGTCTGCATTCCGGCAGCGCTGGCCGGCGGCTGCGCCGAGCTTGCCGCCGGTCAGCGGATGACCGCATATGCACCAGCAGCGAAGATTCACGCGATACCGGGAGCGATGGCGTGACCGTCGTCCGGGACCCGGCGCTCGCGGCGGATGCGCGGCGCGAGCGGCGGTTTTTTCTTTCACTTTCGCTCCCGGCGCTGTTCATCGTTGGACTGGCGGCGATACTGCCCATCCTTTGGATCATCCGGCAATCCTTCCTGACCACCGGGGGTGAGTACACCGTCGGCAACTACGAGAAGGTCCTTTCGAGCGGACTGACGTGGTCGGCGCTCGTCACGACCCTCGAACTGTCCTTGGGTACGCTGGCGGGCTGCATTCTCCTCGGCACTCCTCTGGCGCTGGCGCTAGCCAGCGTCAGACCAAGGCTGGCCAACGTGCTCATGGCGTTCGTCATGCTGCCGCTGTGGACCTCTATTCTGGTGCGTACCTATGGTTGGCTCGTGCTCTTGCGGCGCGACGGCCTGATCAACGCGGCTTTGACCGGTTCAGGCCTGACGGCGGAGCCATTGCCGCTGGTCTACAACTTCACGGGAACGCTCATCGGCATGGTGCACTACATGCTGCCACTTTTTCTGCTGCCTGTTTATGCTGCGATGCGCGATATCGACCCAAATCTCATTCGCGCGGCTGCGAGCATGGGAGCCACTCTCAGGCAGGTCATCCGCACAGTCATTATGCCGCTTTCGGCGGGCGGCATCTTCTCGGGTTCGATCATCGTCCTCATCTACGCCATAGGTTTTTTCATCACGCCGGCGGTGCTTGGCGGCGGCAAGGTAAATCCGCTCTCTACCCGGATCGAGCGTACACTATCGACCTTTCAGGACTGGGGGTCGGCAAGCGTCCTGGGCATTCTGCTCCTCGTTCTTATGGCGCTGATCGGTGTGATGTTGCTGGCGGCACGCCGCCTGGTGGCCCAGAACACCGTGGAAGCCTCCCATGCTTGAAGCCTATCCGCAAAACAGGCTCGCCCGCATTTTGCTCTGGAGCTTTGCCGCTCTTGTCATGGCATTTCTGATGCTGCCGACGCTCGTGGTGGTGCCGCTTTCCTTTTCGGCGTCGAATCTCCTCGAGTTTCCGCCGCACGCCTACTCGTTGCGCTGGTACGAGAACTTCTTCGGCTCGGCAACGTGGATGGCCGCGCTCAGAACGAGTTTGATCCTTGGGACTTTGACGGCGTCGATCACGGTGCCTTTCGCGCTGCTCGCCTGCATTTCAATGAATCGGCTGGGCGGAAAGACCGCTGCGGCCATCCAGAGCGTCCTGCTGACCCCCTCGATCACTCCAGGTATCCTGCTTGCGATCGGTCTCTTCTTTGTGTTGGCCGCACAACATCTGATCGGAACGCTATTCGGTGTGCTGGTCGGACATGTGGTGCTGGCCGTTCCGGTCGCCTGCATTGTGTTGCTACCCGCTCTCGCCCGCTTTGACTGGAACCAGGTTCAGGCGGCGCGCAGCCTCGGTGCAAACTGGGCCAGGTCCATTGGCGGAATCATCGTTCCGCAACTTCGGATCAGCTTGCTGTCGGCGACATTGATGGCGTTCCTGACTTCGCTCGACGAGTCCGTGATTTCGATCTTCATCGCAAGTGGTCGCAACAGCACGATGCCGAAGCTTATGTTCCTGTCGCTGCGCGATCAGATCGATCCGACCATTGCGGCGATCTCGACATTGTGGACCGTCATCGTCGTGGCTGTGGTCCTGATTGTGACCCTTCGCCAAAAATCCTGACCGAGACTGGAAACATGCCCACCAATTACCATGCAGCCGACGATCTGACGGATCATTCGACGGACATCCCTCAGGTAGGGTTGGCCATCATCACCGGGTCGGCAAACTGGGGGCTTGCCTTCCCGGAAGATGTCGAATTCGATGGTGTGCGCACCTTGCGGCGCGACATGAGTTTTGAAACACCTTTCGGTCGCACCGACAACTGGAAGCTGCTCGAGTTCGATGCGTCGATCACAGCCGAAGGGAGAGCAAAACGCGCGCTGTGCATGTATTCGCACGGCAATCCCCGCGACCGTATCGACCATTCCTGCCATCGCCGCGCGTTCTGGGTATTGATGCGGGCGGGTGTACGGCAAGTTCTCGCCTGCTCGACTGTAGGCGCCGTCAACAAGGCGATCCAGCCGGGCGACATGGTGGTGCCCGCCGATATCATCGAACTGACGCAGACCCCGTTTTCACTGCTTCCTGACCGTCAGAGCTTTGACTGTTCGGGCAAGCAAATCGTGTGTCCAAGATGTGCGGCGGTTCTGGTCGAAACGGCGCGCCGTCATTGGCCAGCCGAATGCCGCGTTTATGGCATCGAACAGCAGTTGGTGGCTGCCCATTGTTATGGGCCCCGGCTGACAACGCCTGCCGAAGCCTTGGCATATCGGGGCATGGGGGCCGATGTACTCAACCATTCCATAGCCCCTGAGGCGACCTTGTCGCGCGAGATCGGCGCGTGTTTCGTGCCTTGCGCGTTCGTGACGGCGGGCTTCAACGACTATATGGATCGCAATCGCCAGAAACTGCTGCAGGAGGACGTGTTGCCGAGCCTCTCCATGACTGCGTCGCGGGTCGCGCTGGAGACCGCCGCGCGACTTCCCGCTGATCCGGAATGCTCCTGTCACGGCTTGAAGTCGCCTCAGCCGAAAGAACGCTCCAGCCGGTTCTGAGACGACCTTGGTGCGCCGGATAGCTGAAGCTCTGCCACCGACCAAGAATCCCGAGGGCGCTGCATTGGGCGTGTTTGCGACGTTCGAAACGCTGAGGGCGGCGTTTGAGGATTAGGGTCAAAACTCAATCAGACTGGCTGCCGCCAATGGCCCAGATGGGCGGAACTTGCCGTTTGAATTAGTCGGCGGGAATGAGCACAGAGCGCCATTTGCTGACAATCATGGCCCTTCACCATTGCGGTCGTTCTCGCTACGACCTGATGCGGACCCGAAGCGGATGGTCGTTTGATCCGGTTAAACTCAACGCGCCACCCGACCACGTGCGCCATCTCGAGACGTTCGCGAAAACCTCCACGTCGGTCGCGACTCGACCATGGAGCGGAAGTACAGGCGAAGTACTGTTTCGTTCGAGATGGCCTGGTTCAATCTCCAGCATCCTCCTCCTGCCAAACTGGCCGGAGCGAATGCCGGCCGCGAGCGAGTGGCCTTTGAGCGTAGCTCAGAGCGTCTTGCTCATCATCAGGATCGGAACCGGAGCGCCGCCACGGTCATCGACGAATTTCTCGGCGGGCTGGTAGCCGCAGGCTCGATAGAGCGGCACTCCTGCCATCGTGGCTGCCAGATCGGCACGGCGGAAGCCCTCAGCCTTAGCGGCACGTTCACACAGCGAAAGGATAAGGCGACCGACGCCTCGCCGGACAAAGTCCGGATGCGTATACATGGCTCTGATACGCGCCGCGTCCGTGGTTGGATCAAGCAGTGCCGCGTTGCGTCCCGGTGACTGATCACCACCATACATGGTCGTGCGCCGGCTCCAGCCACCGCAACCTGCCAGGACGCCCTCGTGCTCCACGACGAAATAGGTGCCATCATCGACAAGCTGCGTGTCCAGCCCCATGATTGCGCGGCTGGATCGGATCTGGTCATCGTCGAGAAACGGTTTCTGGAGTTCGGAGATCGCTGCATCCATGAGCGCAATCATGGAGGCGAGGTCCTCGCGTCGCGCTATCCGGTGCCGAAAGTCTTCACTGGCCATGTTCAAGCACACCATGAGGCGAAACAAACGCACGATATGGCGAATTTCGTTCCGTCAGAAGACCAAAATATTCGTTGCTGCGGCAGCCTTGGGACGCCTGTCGACAGCAGGCCGAAGGTATAACCAATGACAGTCATTCTGGCAGCCCCGCCATGCGATAACCTTCCACGATATGCCGGCGCACGTCTTCGGCTGGGAATGGCTGCGAATCCGACCAGTGCCGGATAGTGAAGTGCGGATTGCTTATCATGAACATTTTCGCCTCCCAGCGCGCTTCCTCCAAACGGCCAAGTTGCGCAAGGCTTGCTGCAAGCAGGCGTCGTGAAGTCGTGCGATAGGTTTCGGGCCTGCGCAGCGTTTGGATCGCCGATTCGTAGTCGCCCAGGGCATATTGGGCCTGGCCCAACATCCAGTAATACCAACCGGGCGGGTGAGGGTTGAGTCGCAGTGCCCTGCGGACCTGCTCTATGGCTTCGGCAGGTTGGCCCTTTTCCGTCGTCAACTCGGCCTGCATTGCCCAGGCGTCGGCGTGGTTGGGGTCCAACTCGTGGGCAGCATCGAATTCGGCATCCGATTCCACCCAGCGACTCTCATGTCCAAGTATGACGCCCAATACCCATCTGTTCCCGGCGTCGTTCGGGTCGAGTTCGACCGCCAGCTGTGCTTCGGCGAGCGCTCTTGCGCGGTTGGGGTCCATCGGTTCGTCCCAGAACTCCCAGCCCAGCCAGAGGTTGAGTGCCAGCCAACGGTGCGCCTCCGCGTATTCCGGGTCGAGCGCGATTGCCCGGTCTAGCAGCAAAATGGCCTCTTTCGCGGTGAGCGCCGTTTGCAGGCCAAGGACCCGGGCACGCACACAGAGATCATAGGCCTCCAGGTTGCTCGGTCTGTTGCGCGCCGGCGCGGTGGTCAGGCGGCCAACCAGAGCCTCGACAATCTTGCCGGTCACCTCGTCCTGAACGGCGAAGATATCTTCTAGGCTCCGGTCGAATCTTTCGGCCCAAAGGTGGTCACCCGCGATCGCGTCGATCAGTTGGGCGTTGATACGCACCCGTCCAGCGGCCCGCCGTGCACTACCTTCAAGAAGATGGCGAACTCCCAGTTCTCGCGCGATGCGACGCACATCCACGTGCCTGCCTTTGTATGCAAATGCCGAGTTGCTGGCGATGACGAACAACTCGCTTGTCCTCGACAGATCCGTGATCAAATCTTCGGTGAGGCCATCGACAAATGCCTCCTGCTCCGGATCATTGCTCATGTTCGTAAAGGGGAGGACGGCAATGGAGGGCTTGGCGGGGAGTTGCAGAGGCGCTTTCTCCGCGAGCCCGCCATCGTCCGATGCGGTCGACACCCGGATCCGGTAGACAGACACTGGTTCGGTGACGTTCTTGATCGCTTGCGGACCAAGTTCGTCGAAGCCGCAATCGAGCTTCCGCTTGACTTGGTCGTAGACGCTGCCGGACACACAGACATCTCCTGCCCCGGCCATTGCCTGGAGCCGCACTGCGACAATGACGCCGTCGCCGAACAGATCGCCGTCCTCGACAACGACATCGCCCAGATTGATGCCGATATGCAGGTAGATTCTCCGGTCGGCGGTCACACCCTCGTTTGCGGCCGCCATCCGCTTCTGAAGGTCCACGGCGCATGACACGGCGTTCACCGCGCTTCCGAACTCGACCAGAACGCCATCACCCATCAGTTTCACAATACGGCCATGACGGTCGCGGACGAGTGGTTCGAGGATTTCCTTCCTCCTCCTCCTTAAAGCGGCCAACGTTCCTTGCTCGTCCAGGTCCAGAAGTCGACTGTAGCCCACCACGTCGGCAGCCAATATGGCGGCAAGGCGGCGTTGGGCGCGTTCTTCGGCCATTTCGCGTTGCTTTCATTGAAAGCAGAAAAGCGAATTTTATGCCGCCCATTTCAAAAGTCTATCAG
The DNA here is from genome assembly GCF_040322175.1 of Mesorhizobium sp. M0185. NCBI lineage: Bacteria > Pseudomonadati > Pseudomonadota > Alphaproteobacteria > Hyphomicrobiales > Phyllobacteriaceae > Mesorhizobium > Mesorhizobium sp. M0185. The sequence continues at coordinate 57,787 of NZ_JAMYSY010000039.1, forward strand.
GTTGACTTCGAGGCTCGATCGCCAAGCAGCTACATAGGGTGATCGCGCCTGTCGATTGTCCCCACTGGGGCCACGACTTGCGCTTGGGGCTCGTCTTGGAGAAGGTCAGCAAGGGGTCAGTGCCGAGTGCCGCGAATGTCGGCTATCGGGCAGTGAAATGGGCCGACGAAGGGCAGCTCAGGGTCAGATCGCGTCATGCGACGCTCGCAACTGATCGACTGCAAGGGTCGGAACTCGGTCGTCTTAGAGTGATTTGGGTTTTGGCGGCTAGAGCGACCCGGCATGAGGTGGTCCGGACTGTGAACGAGGGTGTCGGCAGAGCGCGTCTCATAGGGGGCCACAAGCCAGTGCCCCGCCACCGACAAACACCGGCGGGCGGGTGCCTCGGGGACACGATGGTAGATTGCCAATGCGTTCGCGGGTGTGGCCTTAAGTCGCAAACTATTGGCTTCAGAAGCAGGGCGTCGGGCTTCATTGACGTGCTACCAACACCATATGGTCCGTAGCCCTCCCAAACGAGAGAAGCTCGCCCCGACGGGTCGCACTGCGGCCGTCAGCCGGCAATTGCTGTGAACTAGGAAACCATCATGCCTGAAAATATCAGACTAACTTCGAGAGACGTCCCTCTCATTCAGCTAGGCCTCTATCAGTGCCGCTTCCCGGTGAGCGAAGACCCGTCAGTACCCGGCGGCTATCGTTTTTGTGCTGGGCCAACTTCGCCGGATCGCGTCTACTGCGATCACCACCACCACATTGTGACCGCAGTGGACCCTCGTCGAGCCCGTTCGGGTCTTCACCTCGCTCAACGACGCGCCGCGTAAATCTGGCTGGCGGCGGCCTCCCGGCCAGGCGCTATGCGCTCCAAGGCCTTGGCTACGACCATTCCGTCGGCTCGGTCTGGCCCATCCTCCCTTATGCCGTCTTCGCCGATGTCTCCCCCTTCGCCCGATTGAGAACGACGACTTCTCGCCGAAGCGATCGCTTCGGAATGCCGTCGTAGCCCGACCCGAAGCTCAGTGAGCTTTTGTAGAGGTCGAGGGTCCAATCCAACGTCTGGACTCCACTGGAGTGCCTGCACTCGAGAGCGATTGGCTCTCCGGCAGCCGATAAGGATCCAAATTTAAGCGCCACTTGCCGCCATTCATCGTTTGGCCAGTGAACTGTCGCTTTCGATGCACAGCGGTCGTTCCTGGCAACGCGCGCCGTTCGCGCGCTGGCGAGCAGCGGCCCTCGCCTTTCTTGATAGTGTGCTGAAGGTTCTGCAAAAAGTATTGGAGAGAGAACGGCGCTTGCTCTGAGGGGCGAGCGGCCATGGCACGGTGGTGA
>NZ_JAMYSY010000040.1:0-58619 GCF_040322175.1 Mesorhizobium sp. M0185
AGGAAGTCTCGATACCGAGGCCCGCACCGCCGACGACAATCGGCAAAGACAGAGCAAAAATAGTAGCAACGTTGCCGCTCTCGCCGATCGGTCGCATAGCGCGGAAAAAACACCTAAAAATGCGGGCACGCCAGTCCATTTCCCTATTAAAGCAGGATTGCATAAAAGAATGACTAAGAATTTCCGTACATTTCTTGGCTGCGATCCATCCGGGCTTAACGGCCCGTTCCGCCGCTTCAACGCGGGCCTTTGGCGCCACAGGACCCTCGTTAGTCCTTCGGCCGGGTGCATGTCTTCATAGGAACAATTCTGGTTTCCGGGGTCATGCGCAAGAAAAGACCGCCGCGGCCGGTTTCGATTGGCAATGGGTTGCCGTTCCCTGCTATTCCCGCTTCAAATCAAAAAGCAGTGGACGTTTCCAGTATGACCAATGTCGCCTTGACCGGGCTTGCCCGCGATCTTGCCAAGCGTGCCGCGGAAGGCCGCCCGGTGCGCATCGGCGTCATTGGTTCTGGCGAGATGGGCACCGACCTGGTGACGCAAGGCATGCTGATGCCGGGCATTTCGGTTTGCGCGATCTCGACGCGCCGCCCGCATACGGCGCGTGAGGCCATCCGCATTGCTTATGGCGACCAGGCGATGGCAGCCGAAGCGGACAGCGCTTCGAAGGTCAGCCAGGCGATCGAAAGCGGCAAGATCGCCATCACCTCGAACGAGATGCTGGTCACCAATCCGCTCATCGATGTCGTCATCGATGCCACCGGCAAGCCCGGGGTCGCCGCCGATTTCGACCTGATGGCGATGCAGCACGGCAAGCACCTGGTGATGATGAATGTCGAGGCCGACGTTACCATCGGCTGCTATCTAAAGCAGCAGGCCGACCGGCTCGGCGTCGTCTATTCGGTCGGCGCTGGCGACGAGCCGTCGAGCTGCATGGAGCTGATCGAGTTCGCTTCGGCGCTCGGCTACACCATCGTCTCCGCCGGCAAGGGCAAGAACAACCCTCTCAACCACGACGCCGTTCCCGACGACTACCGCGAGGAGGCGCTGCGCCGCAACATGAATCCGCGCATGCTGGTCGAGTTCGTCGACGGCTCGAAAACCATGGTCGAGATGTGCGCCATTGCCAACGCCACCGGGCTGGTGCCCGACGTTCCCGGCATGCACGGGCCCAAGGCCGATCGCGACGAGCTGGTCAAGGTGCTGATCCCGCGCGAGCAGGGCGGCATTCTGTCGAAGAAGGGCGTCGTCGACTACACCGTCGGCAAGGGCGTGGCGCCCGGGGTCTTCGTCATCGTCGAGGCGACGCATCCGCGCATCATCGAGCGCATGGACGATCTGCATATCGGCCACGGTCCCTATTACAGCTTCTTCAGACCCTACCATCTGACCTCGCTGGAAGTGCCGCTGACGGCCGCTCGCATCGCGCTTTACGGCAAGCCCGACATGGTGCCGCTGCCGCGGCCGGTGGCCGAGGTCTGCGCCGTGGCCAAGCGCGATCTGGCGGCAGGCGAGGTTTTCGATGCGATCGGCGAGACCTGCTACCGCTCCTGGACCATGACCGTCGAACAGGCCCGCGCCCATCGCGCCGTGCCGGTCGGTCTGCTCGAAGGCGGCAAGGTGCTGAAACCGGTGAGGAAAGGCGAATTGCTCACCGCCGACAATGCCGCGCCCGACCCGACGACCGGGCTGTTCGCCTTGCGCCGGCTGCAGGACGAGATGCTGTATGGGAATCTTGGTGATGGCTGAGGTCCGTGAATCCGAGTTGAAGCGGGAAAATGGACGCCCTTCTCTGGCAGAGCGGCTCGCGGCCATTGCCGATGATCTCAAAGCCAAAGCCGGCAAAGACGGGCGGCCCGTGAACAAGGACGAGATCGACGACTTGTGGGGACATCGCTGATATCTGTCGACATTCTAGGCTATCGCGATTTTGATGTCGGCAGGACAGTGGAGGGCGCGAAGGAACGCCGCGTAACGGCTTTTCTACCGGTTGCTATTGCCGAAAGGAACGGTCGACTATCACCGCCGACCGGCTCCCCCAGAAGCCCTACTTCCCCAGCTCGATAGACCGCAGCCGCGCCGCTTCCACCGCCTCGGTGAGCAGGCGCGTCAGCCGGTCCTCGCCCATCAGTACTGCAAGGGCCGCAGCCGTGGTGCCGTTGGGGCTGGTCACCTGCTGCCTGAGCACGCCCGGCTCCTCGCCGCTTTCGGCGGCCAGCGATGCGGCGCCGTAGACCGTCTGCATGGCCAAGAGCTTGGCAGTCCCGGTCGGCAGGCCGGCTTTCTCGGCGGCCACGGTCAGCGCTTCGATGAAATGGAAGATATACGCCGGCCCCGACCCGGAAACCGCCGTCACCGCATCCATCAGGGCTTCGTCGTCGATATCGGCCACGTGCCCGCTCGCCGAAAGCAGGTCGGCGACGAAGCGTTTAGTCTCGTCGGAAACCAGCCTGTTGGAAAACACCACCATCATGCCCTTGCCGATCGCCGCCGGCGTGTTGGGCATGCAGCGCACGATCGGCGCGCGGTCGCCGAGAATACCTTCAAACGTGGCCACCGGCGTTCCGGCGGCGATGCTAAGGAAGGTGGTCCGGCCATCGTTGAAGCGGATGTAACCAGCCGTCACGTCGCGGATCACCTGCGGCTTCACCGCAATGACGACGACGGTCGGCACGGCGTCCGCCGGGATGGCGCCGGCATCCGCGGCAGCAGCGCAGCCCAGTGCTTCGGCACGCTTGCGCAACTCGGCATTGGGCTCGACCACGAACACCGCAGCCGGAGCGAGCTTGCCGGCTTTCAGCCAGCCCGAGAGCATGGCGTAGCCCATATTGCCGCAACCGGCGAGAACAAGCCTGATCGTCATCAAAAGCCTCCCATAGAGATGGCTTCCCCATAGACGTTCGCGGCAGGGCGGGGAAGCCCTGTTGGGACCGTGATCAGGCGAAAACCCCGACCTTGCGGTTGGGATGCGCATGTAGTCGCGCTGCCGCGCGGCGACCAAATTAACCTTTTATTTCCTATGCCTGTTTAGCATCGCTTAACCAGTGGCGGTCGCTACGTCCCAGCCCGAGGGGAAGGCTCCAGAAACCATGGCTTATAGGAAAAATCGTGAACACTGGAGGAACGAGCAGTCCTTGCTGTCGCTCGTCGAGGCGGTGCGCGGCGAGGACGAAGCATCGCTGGTTTCGCTAGAGGACCGCGCAGGCCCGTCATGGCGCGAGGATGCCGCCACACGCCATCGTCTTGCCCGCTCGCGCCGCGAAGCGCGTGCCAGTCCGATCCTGTTGGCAGCCGCCGGCATAAGCCAGCCCGATCCTGATGAGCCAAAGGCCGGCACCATACTGATGGAAGAGGCTGCAGCTGCCGATGGGTTTTTCGACCCCGCTGGCTCCCTTGGCGGCCCCGATGCCGGTTCCGCCGATCACGCAGTATACCGGGCAGCGCCGCCTCCCGCTCAGCCGGTCGAGGTCGCGCGTACCAAACGTCCTGGTCCGATCGGTGCCGTGTTGTCGGCGCTGAGCCGGCTCATGCCTGGCAGAGCGCCGGAGGAGATGGCGTCCGGTGAGACTTCCGCCGCGACAAATTCCACCGCAGCGATGCGACCTGCGTTCCACCCGCAGCCGCTCTATGCCGGTCGGGCACCTTATCCGCAGCAACCCACGCCGCCGCATTCGGCCCATACTCAGGCCTGGTCGAGGAAGGCAAATCAGGCCTCGGAAGCCGCCGATCAGCAAAGCCAGATCGAGGAAATCCGCGCCAGCCTGCGCGAATTCCGCGAGGTCGTTCGCGAGCTCACCGAAAACCGCGCGCGCCGCCGCTATTTCTGAGCGTCGAATAAAACATGCCGGTTTCGAGTTAACGGCATGGGACGGCGCATTGACGGGATTGCCCGGCTCGATTTTCGTGAAAATGCCGCGCTGCATGTCCGCCCGCAGCGCATGGTTCTGGGCAACGGCCTGCATAAAAGATATCTGGAGCGCGCCGCATGGATGTTTTAACGCGGCAGGCTTACGCGATAGGCGTCGAGGGTGGTTCATGGCTGAGTTGATTGACGGAAAAAGCGTCGCCGAAGACGTGGTGCGGCGGGTCAAGGCCCTGACCGCCGAACTGGCGGAAAAGGATGGACGGCAGCCCGGTCTCGCCGTGGTCATCGTCGGCGAGGATCCGGCGAGCCAGGTCTATGTTGCCTCCAAATCCCGCACCGCCAAGGAATGCGGCTTCCATTCGGTTCAGCACACGCTGCCGGCCGAAACCTCCGAGCCGGACCTGTTGAAGATCATCGGCCAGCTCAACGCCGATCCGGCCATCAACGGCATCCTCGTACAGCTTCCGCTTCCCGGCCATATCGATTCCGGCAAGATCATCCAGACCATCGCGCCGGAGAAGGATGTCGACGGCTTCCACTTCATCAATGTCGGCAAGCTCGGCACCGGCGAACTCGAGACCGCCTTCGTGCCTTGCACGCCGGCCGGCTCGATGCTGCTGATCGAACGCGTGCGCGGCAAGGACCTGTCCGGTCTCAATGCGGTCGTCGTCGGGCGTTCGAACATCGTCGGCAAACCGATGGCCAATCTTCTGCTTGCCGCCAACTGCACCGTCACCATCGCACACAGCCGGACCAGGGACCTGCCGGCGCTTGCCCGCACCGCCGATATTCTGGTCGCCGCCGTCGGCCGGTCTGAAATGGTCCGCGGCGACTGGGTCAAGCCTGGCGCCACCGTCATCGATGTCGGCATCAACCGCGTCGCCGCACCTGAAAAGGGCGAAGGCAAGACGCGCCTCGTCGGCGACGTCGCCTTTGCCGAAGCAGCGAAGGCGGCCGGCGCCATCACGCCGGTGCCTGGCGGCGTCGGACCGATGACCATTGCCATGCTGATGGCCAACACGCTAGCTTCCGCCTATCTCGCAGCCGGATTGAAACGGCCTTCCTTCTGACCAGAAAGCAGCGTCCTTGCCGAACCTCACTGTTCCCTTAGAACGGCCGGTCACCATTGATCCCGTTCAGGGCGGGCGGCAGTTCGGGTTTCTGTTGGTCGACAAGTTCTCCATGTTCTCGCTGGCCGCGGCAATCGACACATTCCGGTCGGCGAACCGGCTGCTCGGCCGCGATTTCTATGGCTGGACTACGGTGTCGGCCGACGGCGACGCCGTCATGGCGTCCAACGGCCTGCCGCTCAAGATCGACTACGCGGTTGCCGATCTGCCGCCGGTTGATATCCTGTTCGTCTCGGTCGGGCTGACGACGGAATTTCCCGGCAAGAGCAAGGTGCTGGCAGCGCTGCGCAGTTGGGGCCGGCGCGGCAATGCGCTCGGCGCGCTTTCGGTCGGCTCCTATTTGCTTGCCGAAGCAGGCCAGCTCGATGGCTATCGCTGCACCATCCATTGGGAAAACCGCGCCGGCTTCCTCGAACGCTTTCCGGACATCAACTGCACCGGCAACGTCTTCGAGATCGACCGCAAGCGCTACACCTGCGCCGGCGGCACCACATCGATCGACCTGATGCTGGAGATCGTGCGCGGTGATTTCGGCTCGAGCCTCGCCAATGGCGTCGCCAACCAGTTCCAGCATGAGCGCATCCGCTCGGCCGGGGACCGCCAGCGCGTCGGCCCGGAACGCGACCTGACCGGCAAGTCGGAGAAGCTGCGCCGCATCGTCGAGCTGATGGCCGACCATCTCGACGAGCCGCTGTCGGCGGTGCAGCTCGCCAAGTCGGCGGGCCTGTCGGTGCGCCAGGTCGAGCGCCTGTTCCTGCGCCATCTCAGTGTGACGCCCGGGCGCTATTATATGCGGCTCAGGCTCGAGCGGGCGCGCGAATTGCTGCGCCAGACCAACATGCCGATCCTCGACGTGGCAATCGCCACCGGCTTCACCTCGCATTCCTATTTTGCCCAGAGCTACCGGCTGCAATTCGGCCGGCCGCCTTCCGAGGAACGCCGCACGGCCTATTGAGGGTTTGGCAGAGAGGCGACGCAGCTTCGTACTCCGTCCGGGCTTGTGTCGCGACCCGGCGTCAAATAGCTTTCCGGCGCCGAGCGGCGGCGACTGACGGGGGAGATTTTTGATGGCGGGATTTGTGCAGAGCGTCGCTGCGGCGGCCCTGCTGCTGTGGACGACGGGGTTCGGCTTCGCCGCCGATCGCGTCATCGTCATTCTCGATGCCTCCGGCTCGATGTGGGCGCAGATCGACGGCAAGCCCAAGCTCGAAATCGCCCGTCAATCGCTGCGGAACGTGCTGCAATCGGTCCCGGCCGAGGAGGAAATAGGCTTCATGGCCTATGGCCATCGCGAGAAGGCCAGTTGCGGCGACATCGAACTCATCGTGCCACCGCAGGCAGGCTCGGCAAGTGCGATCTCAGCCGCGGCCGACAGCTTGAAATTTCAGGGCAAGACGCCGCTGACCGCTGCTGTCAAGCAAGCGGCGGAAGCATTGAAATACACCGAGGACAAGGCGACGGTCGTTCTCATCACCGATGGCATCGAGACATGTAGCGGCGATCCTTGTGCGCTCGGCAAGGAACTAGAGGCTGCTGGCGTCGACTTCACCGTCAATGTCGTCGGCTTCGGCCTGACGGCGGCCGAGGGCAAGCAGGTCGGTTGCCTCGCCGACAATACCGGCGGCAAATATATCGAAGCGTCGGATGAAAAGGCATTGCAGGACGCCCTCGTCGAGACCGTTGCGCCTCCGCCACCCGCCCCTGAACCGACTCCCGCCCCGCAGCCTGCTCCCCAGCCGGCGCCCGCCCAGCCGGCGGAGTCCAATTTCGTGCCCACCGTCGTGCTTGCCGAGGGTGGCGATCCCGTCACCGACGGCAATGGCTGGGAGATCTACAAGGCGAATTCCGACGGCACGCGCGGCGATCTCGTCACCACCGAATATGGCACCTACAAGGGCAATCTGGAGCCGGGCGACTATATCGTCGTCGCGCGTGCCGGCGAGGCCAGGGCCGAACAGAAGATCAAGATAGAGCCTGGCCAGGTCGCCAAACCGCACTTCAACCTGAATGCCGGCACGCTGGTCATCCACCCGCGGCCAAGCGAAGGAGCGGACGTTGATGACGGCGCGGCTGTCGTAATCGGCTATCCCGGCGTCGACACCCCGCCGACCTACTACGGTGACACGAAAGTCGTGCTGCCGGCCGGTGACCAGAAGGTGACGGTCACGATCGGCCAGGGCATGGTTATCGAGACGATCCCGCTTGCCGCCGGCAGGGTCATCGACAAGGACATCATCGTCGGCGTCGGGCGTATCGTCGCCAATGCACATTATGCTGCCGGCGGCGACAAGGCCGAGGGTTCGGGCATCGGCTTCAAAGTGCTCCAGGCGAAAAAGAACGTCGACGGAACCAGGCAGGAGGTGACTTATGCCTACGGTCCGGACAGCAAGTTCGATCTGCCGCCCGGCGATTATGTAATGGTCGCGACGGTCGACCTTGCGGTGGCCGAGCAGCCGTTCAGCGTCAAGGTTGGCGACCATCAGGATCTGAAGATCGCGATGAACGCCGGCATGCTGACGATAACCGCGCCAGGGGCCTCGAAGATCGAGATATTCGAGGCCAGGAAGGCCATCGACGGAACCCGCAAGTCGGTCGGCTACGCCTACGACCAGAAGTACCAAGCCACTCTGTCGGCCGGCGACTACGCGGTGGTTTCGGAGAAATCGGACAACAGCTCGAGGGAAGGCACGGTAACGGTCAGGGCCGGCGCGCGAGCCGAGCTGACGGTTCAGTAGATCTAATGCATGTCGCGCAAAAGTGTGCAGCGGTTTTGCGATAACGACATGCATAAAAACAAGATCCTAAAAGCGCGTCGCGTGAGGCCAATCGAACGCCACGCGCTTTAGGAGAGCGGCCACCAGCCGCTCTTCCATGTCGAAAAGTCACGCCGTACCGAAGGCGCTGGCGCCATGGTCGGCGCGTCCCACCAGCTGCCGGAACCCGGCGAAAAGCTCGCGGCCGAAGCCGAATTCATTGCCTATGAGATCGCTGTCCGCGGGGCGGCGCAGTGCGAAATCGCCGGCTGGCACCAGTACCTCCAGCGTCCCGGCCTCGGCGTCGAGCCTGATGATATCGCCGTCATGGATCCTGGCGATAGGCCCGTCCTCCGCCGCTTCCGGCGTCACGTGGATCGCCGCTGGCACCTTGCCTGAAGCGCCCGACATGCGGCCGTCGGTGACCAACGCCACATGCTGGCCGCGGTCCTGCAAGATGCCGAGCACGGTGGTCAGCCTGTGCAATTCCGGCATGCCGTTGGCCTTCGGTCCCTGGAACCGAATGACGGCGATGAAGTCGCCGGTCAGCGACCCCGCCTTGAACGCCTCGTTCAGGCCTTGCTGGCTGTCGAACACCTTGGCCGGCGCCTCGATGACGCGCCGCTCCGGCTTGACCGCCGATGTCTTGATGACGGCGTGGCCGAGATTGCCCGAAAGCACTTTCAGACCGCCGCTCGGCTGGAACGCCTTCTTGAACGGCGCCAGCACCTTCTCGTCCCCGCTCTCGCGCGGCGAAGCCTCGCGCACGACGCCGCCGTCGGCGCCGAGCCTGGCCTCGACCGCGTAGGGGCGCAGCCCTTCGCCCCACACCGTCTGCACATCCTCGTGCAGGATGCCTGCGTCGAGCAGTTCGCGGATCAGGAAGCCGAGCCCGCCGGCGGCGTGGAAGTGGTTCACATCGGCAAGGCCGTTCGGATAGACTCGCGCCAGCAGCGGCACGGCTTCCGAGATGTCGGAAATATCCTGCCAGGTAATGGCGATGCCGGCCGCCGCTGCCATGGCGATCAGGTGGATGGTGTGGTTGGTCGAACCGCCGGTGGCGTGCAGGCCGACGATGCCGTTGACGATCGAGCGCTCGTCGATCATCCGCCCGACCGGCGTGTAGGCGTTGCCGAGCGCGGTGATCGCCAGCGCCCGCTTCGTCGCTTCCCTGGTCAGCGCGTCGCGTAACGGCGTGCCGGGATTGACGAAGGAAGCGCCAGGCGTGTGCAGGCCCATGATCTCCATCAGCATCTGGTTGGAATTGGCGGTACCGTAGAAAGTGCAGGTTCCCGGCCCGTGATAGGATTTTGATTCGGCTTCGAGCAGTTCGGCCCGTCCCGCCTTGCCCTCGGCATAGAGCTGGCGGATCTTGGCTTTTTCGTCGTTCGGAATGCCGGTCGTCATCGGCCCGGCCGGGATGAAGAGCGCCGGCAGATGGCCGAAGGTCAGCGCCGCGATCACCAACCCCGGCACGATCTTGTCGCAGACGCCGAGATAGACGGCGGCATCGAACATGTTGTGCGACAGGCCGATTGCCGCGGCCATGGCGATCACGTCGCGCGAGAACAGCGACAGCTCCATTCCGGGCTGGCCCTGGGTGACGCCGTCGCACATCGCCGGCACGCCGCCGGCCACCTGGGCGATGCCGCCGGCCTCGCGCGCCGCGTCCTTGATCAGCCTCGGAAACGTCTCGAAAGGCTGATGTGCCGACAGCATGTCGTTATAGGAGGTGATGATACCGAGGTTCGGCACCCGGTCGCCGCCAAGCGCCACCTTTTCAGAAGGGCTGCAGACGGCAAAGCCGTGGGCCAGGTTGCCGCAGGACAGCACGGCCCGGTTGGCGGTGCGGTTCGAGGCTTCGGCGATGCGGCCGAGATAGGCCTCGCGACCGGGCTTGGAGCGCTCACGGATGCGCTGGGTGATGGCTTCGATATCGCGTCTTGCGGTCATGGCGGTCGGTCCTTTCAGGCGAGGTCCCGCAAACACCTTCCGGCTGTTGCCGGGACCTGCAGCCAAGTTGAGATCAGGGTGCCCAGAAAACCTCTACGGGCTTTTGAGTGGCATCGAGCACGGCGCGAATGGGCTTTCGTGTTCCAGTTCCAAGCGCGGCCTCGAATGCGCTGCGTTTTTCCGCGCCCTCGATATGCAGCGCGATGAAGGCGGCATTGATGATCCGCCCCAGTGACAGCGTCAGCCGTGGCTCGCCGGCGCTTGCCGCGTGAACCGGAAGCACGATCCTTTGCGACGACGGATCGAGCAATCTTGCCAGGTTGTCGGCATCCGGAAAGAACGAGGCGGTGTGGCCATCAGTTCCCATGCCGAGCACAACGACGTCGAGTGGCCAGGGCAGCACTTGCAGCGCCTCACTGTCGGAGACCGCTGCACCCTCGATACTTGCCGCGGCGTGGTAGAGCGGCACGAAATTCGCGGCGGCGGCCGCGTTCTGCAGCAGGTTGGCGGCAACCAGGCCGGCATTGGAGCGCGGCGATGAGGGCGGCACGAAGCGCTCGTCGACCAATGTTATCGTCACCTTTTCCCAGGCGATCGGAACGGTCGAAAGCGCCGCGAAGAATTTCGCCGGCGTCGTGCCGCCCGAGACCGCAAGCAGCGCCGTGCCGCGCTCGGCGATCGCCTTTGACAGACGGCCGGCGACGTGGCCGGCAAGCGCTGTCGCCAACTCCTGGCGTCCGGCAAATTCGTGCCAGTTGTAGGCGCCGCCTAGTTGCTCTCGTGCCATGTCCGCCCGTCGCGTTCGATCAGCGCAATCGAGGCCGAGGGGCCCCATGTGCCGGCGGTGTAGCCTTGCGCCTCTTGCCTGCCGCTCTCCCAGGCGTCCTGGATCGGGTCGATCCATTTCCACGCCGCCTCGACCTCGTCGCGGCGCATGAACAGCGTCTGGTTGCCACGGATGACGTCCATGATCAGCCGCTCATAGGCATCGGGGGCGCGGCCGTCGAAGGATTGCGCAAAACTCATGTCGAGCGGAATCTGGCGCAGTCGCATGCCGCCCGGCCCCGGGTCCTTGATCATGATGAACTGCTTGACGCCCTCGTCGGGCTGCAGCCTGATGACCAGCTGATTGGCGGAAATCGGCCCGGCGCTCTCGCCGAAGATCGAATGCGGGATCGGCTTGAATTCGATGACGATCTCCGAAACGCGGGTCGCCAGCCGCTTGCCGGTTCGGAGGTAGAACGGCACGCCCGCCCAGCGCCAGTTGCCGATCTCGGCCTTGAGCGCAACGAAAGTCTCGGTGTTGCTGTTCTTGCCGAGTTCCTCGACATAGCCTTTCACCGGCCCGCCGGCCGAGGCGCCGGCACGATATTGCCCGCGCACCGTGTGCTTCGGCGCTTCGTTGCCGTTGATGCGCTTCAGCGCCCGCAGCACCTTCAGCTTTTCGTCACGGACGGCATCGGCGTCCATCGACGACGGCGCCTCCATCGCGACCAGGCAGAGCAGCTGCAGCATGTGGTTCTGCACCATGTCGCGCAATGCGCCGGCCTTGTCGTAATAGGTGACGCGGTCTTCCAGGCCGACCGTCTCGGCCACGGTGATCTGCACATGATCGACATTGGCGGAATTCCAAAGCGGCTCGTAGAGCGCGTTGGCAAAGCGCAGCGCCATCAAATTCTGGACCGTCTCCTTGCCGAGATAGTGGTCGATGCGGAAAATCTGGCTTTCATGGAAGTCGTCGCCGACCAGGTCGTTGAGCGCGCGCGCCGAAGCGAGATCGCGGCCGATCGGCTTTTCCAGCACGATGCGCGAATTCGGCGTGATCAGCCCGTGCTCCTTCAGCTTGTGCGAGATGTCGCCGAACAGCGCCGGCGCCACAGCCAGATAGAAAGCGCGGATGTGTTCGCTGTCGCCGATCGCCTTCTTCAGCCTGTCGAAGCCGGCACCTGTGGTTGCATCTGCCGGGACATAGGAGAGCCGCGCGAGGAACGTCTTCAGTTCCGTGGCGTCGATATCCTCCGGTTTCACATGATCGGCAATCGCCTGCCTGGCGAACGACTGGAATTCCTCGTCGGTCATCTTCGAACGTGATGTGCCGATGATGCGCGTCGGCTCGGAAAACTGGTGGTCGCGCTGCCGGTGGTACAGCGACGGCAGAAGCTTACGTTCCGACAGGTCGCCGGTGCCGCCGAAAATGATGAAGTCGAAAGGGTCGACGGGAATGATCTGGCTGGTCATGGTCTGTCCGCTGTGACGCCGGTCGCGATAACGCGGCTGATATAATCTAATCGATTTAAACTTGCCAGTGCCATTGCGTCACATCCGCGTGTGCTCTTGACACCGGCGCTGGCCGGAGGCTTGTCGGCAAGCGATGCTTCCGGCAGCGTTCGCAGGTGCAGCATAGAGCGGGATCAAGGCGAAAGCCAAAGCAGAAATCGGCAATGGACACACATCTTTCGATGGCCATGGCCAAACGCGTTTGCGATCGTCTTCAACGATGAGTGAGAAAAGCATGCGCCTCAAAAACAAGGTCGCCATCATCACCGGCGCTGCCTCGGGTTTTGGCGAGGGCATGGCCAGGCGCTTTGCCGAGGAAGGCGCGCGCGTAGTCGTCGCCGATCTGAACGCCAAGGGCGCAGAGCGCGTTGCCGGCGAGATCGGCGAAAAGGCGATCTGGACCCAGACCGACGTCTCGCTGCGGTCCGAATTGGACGACATGGTCCATGCTGCAATGAGCGCCTTCGGCCGCATCGACATCATGGTCAACAACGCCGGTTATACCCATCGCAACGGTGACATGCTGGAAGTCGACGAGGCGACCTTCGACCTGATCACGTCAGTCAACATGAAGGCGATCTACCACGCAGCGCTTGCCGTGGTACCGGTGATGGAGCGGCAAGGCGGTGGCGTCATCCTGACGACGGCCTCCACGGCCGGTATCAGACCGCGGCCCGGCCTCACTTGGTACAATGCATCGAAGGGCTGGGCGATCACCGCGACCAAATCGATGGCGGTGGAACTCGCGCCGAAGAACATCCGCGTCAACTGCCTCTGCCCAGTTGCCGGCGAGACCGGCATGCTCGCGAAATTCATGGGCGCCGACACACCCGAGATCCGCGAGAAGTTCCGCGCGTCGATCCCGCTCGGCCGGCTTTCGACGCCGCTCGACATAGCCAATGCCGCGCTTTGGCTCGCTTCGGACGAGGCGGCTTTCATCACCGGCGTGGCGCTGGAAGTCGACGGCGGGCGTTGTATTTGAACGGTCCGGTTATCCGGCGGAGGACCGGCTGATGGCGAGCGACCCGCAATCGCTCTGCCGGCCCTACGCCCCGGTTTTGACGTAGCTCTTGTAGATCCAGCCGCGCTTGCCGTTGTAGACGATCTGGCACCATTGCTTGCAGCTCATCACTTGCACCGATGTCTTGGCCGGCACGGTGAGAATGGCGGCCGCATTCTTTTTTGGGCCGGTGCGCATGGTGACGGATCTCAGGATGCGTCCGGTACCGGCAGTATTGGCTTTTCCGGATTTTGCCTTGGTGCTGTTGTCGTCTTCGCTCGCGGTCTGCGTCGGCAGTTGCGGCTTGGGCGTGGGGATGGCGGCGGTCTGCGCGCCATCGGGCCCGCTGTTTTTCGTTGAGCTGCCGGGAGCCGCGACCTTGGCAAACAATGCCGCAGCGTCGGGTTTTGCTGCCGGGTCGGCGAATGCCACCGAAGCAGACGATTTTTCGGTCGCCTGCTCGGTCTGGCTTGCCAGCTGGTCGGATGCTGCCGTGGCGGCGGCCGACGCCGTCTTTGGCCCTGTCCAGCGCGGATCATTGGGAGCCAGCGCTGGTATCTCGGCTTCCGCTGCGGCCACCGCTGGGGAAACCGCATCTGCCTTGCCCGTCGTCCGCGGCGCCGCAGCAACCTTGGCAGGCATGATCTTCGTCGTCTTGACCGGGATGGTCGGAACGATCTGCTCAGGACTTGCGGCCGCTTGTCGCTCATTTGCCGGCAATGCCAGCCACAGTGCCACCGCGGCAACGCCGAGCAGTGCGGCCGTGCCAAGCGCGGCTATCACCAGATGCGCGTTCGACCGGACCCCGTGCCAGAACGTCGGCCGCATATCGTAACCGAATTGCATCGCAAGGCGCCGTCGTTCCGGCGCGCCGAAACTGAAGGGCTCTCTCACACTTGCCACCTCCATTTGCGGGCCGATGTTCTTACGACCCATGCCGGAGAGCCGGCATTTCGATCGGCATCGGTCCCAACCAAAAGCGGGCAGGCCCGCAAAAATTCCCCGTTCAGCTGCCCACGAGCATCATCTTTCGCCCGCGATTGTGGCATCACTGCGCCCTTGGCGGGAATTCTGCGTCCTCGTTAAGGATTCTGCAACGTCTGGTCAAATCCTGTCCCGCAACGCGTACCAGTTGAGCGCAAGAAAGAGCAGTGGCGCGCGCAAACGCCGGCCGCCGGGGAAGGGTGGAATTTTCAGGTCCTCGATCAGCTTCAGCCGGTCGCGGTTGCCGGCGACCGTCTCGGCATAAACCTTGCCGAAAAAGTTCGACAGCATGACGCCGTGGCCGGAATAACCGCCGATCGAGGTCACATTGGGCATCACTTCGCGCACGAACGGCTTTCTCGGCACGGTGATGCCGACATAGCCGCCCCAGCCATGCGTGATCTCAACGTCCTTCAGTGCCGGATAGATTTCGGCGATCTGCCGGCGGATGTGGATGTGGATGTCCTTGGGATCATTGACCGCATAGATCTCGCGCCCGCCAAACAGCAGCCGCCCATCCTTCGATTTGCGGAAATAGCGCACGACGAAGCGCGAATCGTCGACCGCCTCGCCACCCGGCAGTACTTTGGAATCGGCTCCCAGCGGTACCGTCGCGCCGATGAAGGAGCCGATCGGCATAATATGCGCGGCACTCACCGGTTCGAGCGTGCCCCCATAGGCGTTGACCCCGATCAGGCATTTAGCGGCGGTGATCGTGCCCTTCGGCGTCACAACCCTCACCTTGCCGCCGCCGGAGGTGATGCCGGTCGACGGCGTCTGCTCGAAAAGCTTTGCGCCGGCCTCTGCCGCGACTTTCGCGGTGCCGATCACCAGCTTCAGCGGATGGACATGGCCGGTGCCGGTGTCGCGGGTGCCGCCGAAATAATGCGTCGAGCCGAGCCGCTCGGCAGTCTCCGCGGCATCCATGAATGAGATGTGCGGATAACCGAACCGGTTTGCCATGATCTCGGCATGCGCCTTGTAGTCGTCGACATAGCGCTTCTTGTGCGCCACCGACATCTGGCCGGGCATATAGTCGATCTCGATCTGGTGCATCGCGGCAAAGTCGAGCAGGTGCGCCTTGGCCTCTTCGGCAAGGTCGAACAGCGCCTTGGCGCGGGAAAAGCCGTATTCCGCTTCCAGTTCCTCTGCCCAGGCCCGTTGTCCGGTGCCGAGCTGGCCACCATTGCGGCCCGATGCGCCGTCACCGAAACGATGCGTTTCGATAAGCACGACATCCGCGCCTGTCTTGGCGAGATGAGCCGCCGCCGACAGACCGGTAAAGCCGCCGCCGACAATCACCACATCGCATGTCCGGTCGCCGTCGAGCGCCGGATATTCTGGCCTTGGCCCGGCCGTGTCTTCGTACCAGGAGCGGCCGGGGGAGATTGGGGATTGGTAGGTCATGATGCTCGGCTAGGGGAGTAGGGGAGTAGGGGAGTAAGGGCAGTAGGGCAGTAGGGCAGTAGGGCAGTAGGGGAAGTAGGGGCAGTAGGGCAGTAGGGCAGTAGGTGTCTATTCAGCCGACAGCTTGCGGATCAGAAGCCGCAAAAGCTTTCCTACGCTCTCGCTGTGGGGCATCAATGACTCGACCGCCTCGCGAGAGGTAATTCCAACCCTTTGCGCGATTAAAAGGTGTGTCTCCAGTTCCTTGAGTGATCCCTGGGCGATCCTGAGAAACTGCTGGTAGGAAGCTCGGCTTTCTCGGCCGTAACCCTCGGCGATGTTGGCGGGCACCGACGTTGCTGCCCGACGCACCTGACCCGTCAGCCCGTAGATCTCGTCTTTCGGCCAAGTCCTTGTTACTTGGTAGATTGCAACTGTTAGGTCCATGGCTTGCTGCCAAACGATCAGATCCCTGTACGATGCGATCTTGTCCGTCATCCTTGCCCTACTGCCCTACTGCCCTACTGCCATATTGCCATATTGCCCTACTCCCTACTCCCCTACTAGACATTCAGCAGCAAATACTCCCTCTCCCACGGGCTGATCACTTCCATGAAGGTCTCGAATTCCGCTCGCTTGATCGCCGCATAGGTGGCGGCAAATGACTTGCCGAGCAGGGCGCAGAGTTCCTCGTCGGCCTCGAACAGGTCGACGGCTTCGAGCAGGCTGCGCGGCAGGTCGATCTGGTCCTCGTTGGCGGTCGTCAGAACCGGCGGCTCGGCCTGGATCTTGTTGGTCATGCCGATCAGCCCGCAGGCGAGCGATGCCGCCATCGCCAGATAGGGGTTGGCGTCAGAGGAGGGAATGCGGTTTTCGACGCGCCGCGCCGCCGGGTCGGAGCGGGGCACGCGGAAGGCCGTGGTGCGGTTGTCGTAGCCCCATTTGTTGTTGACCGGCGCCGAGGCCGACTGCGTCAGCCGCCGGTAGGAATTGACGTAGGGCGCAAACATCACCAGCGCGTTCGGCACATGTTTCTGCATGCCGCCGATGAAATGGAAGAAGGCCTCGGTCTCCGAGCCGTCCTCTGCCGAAAAGACGTTCTTGCCGGTCTTCTTGTCGATGATCGACTGATGGATATGCATGGCCGAACCGGGCTGCCCCTGGATCGGCTTGGCCATGAATGTGGCGTAGATTTCGTGCTTGAGCGCCGCCTCGCGGATGGTGCGCTTGAACATGAACACCTGGTCGGCGAGTTCGATCGGATCGCCGTGACGCAGATTGATTTCGAGCTGGCCGGCGCCCTCCTCGTGGATCAGCGTGTCGATCTCCAGGCCCTGGCTTTCGGAGAAATGGTAGATGTCGTCGATCAGTTCGTCGAATTCGTTGACCCCGGCGATCGAATAGCCGGCACCGCCGCCGATCGGCCGTCCCGATCGACCTACCGGCGGGGTCAGCGGATAGTCCGGATCGGGGTTCTTGCGCACCAGGTAGAACTCGATCTCGGGTGCCACGACCGGCCTCAGCCCACGCTTGTCATAGGCGGCAAGCACGCGCTTCAGCACGTTGCGCGGCGTGAACTCGACCGAGCGGCCGTCCTGGTGGACGAGGTCGCAGATAACCGCCGCGGTAGGGTCCTCCTCCCACGGCACCACCGTCAGCGTCGAGAGGTCAGGCATCAGCTTGAGGTCGCCGTCGTCCTCCGGATAATGGAAGCCGTTGCCGTCCTCCGGATAGCCGCCGGAAATCGTTGTCATGAACACCGCCGAAGGCAGCGCCAGCGAGGTGTTGGAGGTGAACTTCTTCGACGGCATCATCTTGCCGCGCGCAACCCCGGCCTGGTCGGGTGTGATGCATTCGATATCTTCGATGCCGCGCCATTCCAGCCAGGCGCTGACTTCCTTCCAGTTCTTGACGCCACGTTGGTTTTTCACGAAGGCAGGTGTGCGGGCGCGTCCTCCGCGGCTCGACGGACGGACTTCCTTTTTTGCAGGCGGCATCAATCACCAGATTTGTTGCAGATTGTGGAGTATAGCCGTTGCCGACGACGAAAGGAAAGGGGAGCCGGCTGGCGTCCGCCTCGATAACCGGGGGAACACAACGACTTCCGGATAAAACCCTCATGGTTTAGGGTCGGCATCCCGCAACGCTGCAATTAATGGGCCGCATGCAACACAGCCGCAAACTGACGACGATCGGCTTCGACGCCGATGACACGCTGTGGCAGAACGAACAGTTCTTCCGCGTGACCGAGCAGCGCTTTGCCGCACTGCTCGCCGATCACGCCGAGGAGGACCGGATTTCAGCAAGATTGCTGGAGGCCGAGAAGCGCAACCTCGCGGTCTACGGCTTCGGCATCAAGGGGTTCACGCTGTCGATGATCGAGACGGCGATCGACGTCACCAACGGCCAGGTGCGGGCCTCGACTATCGCCGAAATTCTCGCCGCGGGCCGCGAGATGCTCAGCCATCCGATCGAGCCGCTTCCGCATGCGCGCGAAACCGTGGAAAAGCTGGCCGGCGCCTACCGCCTGGTGCTGATCACCAAGGGCGACCTGTTCGACCAGGAACGCAAGCTCGCGCAATCCGGGCTGGGCGAGCTGTTTGATGCCGTCGAGATCGTCAGCGACAAGAGCGCGGCCACCTATAGCCGCATCTTCAGCCGCCACGGCGACGGCCCGGAAAAGGGCATGATGGTCGGCAACTCGCTCAAATCGGACGTCGTGCCGGCCATCGAAGCCGGCAGTTGGGGCATCCACGTTCCGCATGATCTGACCTGGGTGCTGGAACATGTCGAGCCGCCGGTCTCGGCACCACGCTTTCGCCAGATAGCCAATCTCGGTGAACTGCCGGGCTTGATCGAGCGTATCGGCGAGATTGATTGATCAGGTCGGCAGCCGAGGCATCACGGTAGGCGTCAATTGCGGCTAATTGCGATCAGCCGGTCGATCACCGGCTGCAGCCGTTCGGTGGTGATCGGCTTGACGACCACTGCATCGATGACGCTGGACAGGCCCAGGCTCTCCGGCGTGCCGGTCTTGACTGAAAGCAGGATCACCGACGGAAGCGATCTGCCTGACGCCCTTCGCAGTGCATCGATACCCGACAGCAAGGCGTCGCAGTCCCCATTCTCCGCACCGCCGTCGAGAACGACAGTCCCGGGAATCAGCGCGTGCAAGGCCTTTGCCGCGGTTTCGGGAGTTTCCGAGATCGGTTTGAGGCCGGACCGCTCCACGATTTTTGAAACCACGACGCGGTTGATCGGTGATTTTCCGACCACCAGCACCCGCGAGAAATCCGGGAGCATCCGCGTCTCCATGTCCCGGCTGACGAAAGGCAGCTGTTTTGCAGTCTCGATATCGCGATTCGCTGGGCACATGGCGGGGCAGGCCGTTGTTCAATGTTTCAATGCAGGGTTGAAACTCGAGAGGTAATTGGCGTGAGATAACTGCTCATGTCAAGCTCAAATGGCGTATCAGGAGAATATCGCAAGAAACATTAAAATTAAAATTAAGTGCTTTTCTTTGCCGTCGCCCGAAGAAGAAGCTGCCACCACAACCGGGCAGGCTCAGCTAAGTTTGGCTGTGCAGCGCGAACGCACCAACTACGCAGCCGTAGCCGGGTTGACGTAAGGTTGGACGAAGGCGAGTCAGGCCTGTCGCGAGCTTGTCGGATCGCCTCGCCGGACTACCCTTTCCTCGTCGGCTAAGCACGTCTCTTTGATCGACGGGAGATGACAATGGAACTCGTGACTCACAAGAAATTCAAAAATGGCCGGTTGATGCCATGGGGAAAGGGTACGGTCGTTACCGGCGCAAAGGGGTCTGTCTACCTTTCCGGAAACACCGCGACCGCCGAGGACTACGATCCGATCGGCAAAAGCGGCGGCGGCGCCGTTGGCGATGCGGCCGCGCAGTGGCGCGCAATTCTCACCAACATCAAATCAGATCTGGAAGAGCTTGGCAGTGCGCTCGACCATCTCATCAGGCTGACCTTCTTTGTTAAGGGGCCATTTCCCGATGGCGGCGTGCTGAGCTCTCCCAATTTTCGCCTGGACGTCCTGGACGAATTCTTTGCCGTGCACTGCCCGAAGCACTGCAGCTACAACAACCCGCCGCCCTCGCAAGTTATTGGCGTTGCAGCGCTTGCGCAGCCTGATCTTGTCATTGAAATCGTTGCATTAGCGGCTCTGCCGGATTAGGCAAAGCCGCGGCGTGCAAGGTGCGATAGCATGCGCTCAAAAGAGGCGCGGTGCTATCGAGTTTGTCTGTCGTGGCTACGCTGCGTGACGATGACCGGGATCAGCAGATCTCCCCAGTTGCCGTCGCCGCCATGGTGTCGTGCCGAGCGCACCAGCTCGACCGAGACGCCGGCCTCGACCGCCTTCATCACCGACTGATTGAGCCTGTGCAGATCGTTCGCCAGCATTCGGATGGTTGCCTGCTGGTCGACATTCATGCTGGTGGCCTGCTCTTCGGCCCGTTCCTTGACGCGGCTTATCGAAGCCATTGGTCTTCTCCCTGTGTTGCCATGACTGTTGTGTTGCCATGCCCGTTTGGGCGTTCCCTCTGTTTGTCTGCTACCCCGCTATTCCGCCGCCGGCCTGAACTGGGCGTGCTCGGTCGATCCACGCATGGCCGTGGTCGAAGACTGGCCACCGGTGATCGCCATTGAGACGGCGTCGAAATAGCCGGTGCCGACCTCGCGCTGGTGCTTGGTGGCGGTGTAGCCATTGGCTTCCGCGGCGAATTCCGCCTCCTGCAGTTCCGAATAGGCTGCCATCTGCCGCTCCTTGTAGCCGCGGGCGAGCTCGAACATGCCGAAATTGAGCTGGTGGAAACCGGCCAGCGTAATGAACTGGAACTTGTAACCCATGGCGCCGAGTTCCTTCTGGAAGTTCGCAATCGTCGCGTCATCGAGATTCTTCTTCCAGTTGAAAGACGGCGAGCAATTATAGGCAAGCAGCTTGCCTGGATGATGCTTGCGCACGCCCTCGGCAAACGTCCTGGCCTGCGCCAGATCGGGCTTGGAAGTCTCACACCAGATCAGGTCCGCATAGGGCGCATAGGCGACGGCGCGGGCGATACAGGGCTCGATGCCGTTGCTGACATGGTAGAAGCCCTCCGCGGTGCGGCCGGCGCCATAATCGACGAAGGGCCGGTCGCGTTCGTCGATGTCGGAGGTCAAGAGCTTTGCCGCTTCAGCGTCGGTGCGCGCCACGACCAGCGTCGGCGTGCCCATGACGTCGGCGGCAAGCCGCGCCGCGTTGAGGTTGCGGATGTGTGCGGCGGTCGGGATCAGTACCTTGCCGCCGAGATGGCCGCATTTCTTCTCCGAAGCCAGCTGGTCCTCGTAATGGACGCCGGCCGCACCCGCCTCGATGAACGCCTTCATGATTTCGAAGGCGTTGAGCGGCCCGCCGAAGCCGGCTTCCGCGTCGGCGACGATCGGCGCGAACCAGGTGTCGACCGACAGCCCGTTGCCTTCCGAAGTCTCGATCTGGTCGGCGCGCTGTAAGGTGCGGTTTATGCGCTTGACCAGTTCGGGCGCGGCATTTGCGGGATAAAGCGACTGGTCCGGGTACATGGCGGAAGCGGTGTTGGCATCGGCGGCGACCTGCCATCCTGACAGATAGATCGCTTTCAGCCCGGCCCGCACCTGCTGCATCGCCTGGTTGCCCGACATGGCACCCAGCGCGTTGACGAAATCCTCTTCATGGATGAGCTGCCACAGCCGGTTTGCCCCCATTTCGGCGAGACTCTGCCGGATCTGCGCCGAGCCGCGCAGCCGCTTCACGTCGTCCGGCGAATAGGGCCTTTCGATGCCATCAAAGCGGCCTTGCGGCGCCGACGGGACGAGGTTGTAAAAGTCGGTCATTGATCACTCCAGGCGGTTTTGATGCCGGTTTAGGAAGGCGTCGCAGAGGGAAAATATGTGCGCCATATGTGTGACACCATTTACACGTCGGCACGACGCAAGCGAGGTAAACCTCCTGATCAGCCATAAAATAAGGGAAAACCTGTGTTGTGTTTGACTGATGAGAGCTGTAAATCTGTCATGATTGTAAAGACAGCCATGCCATCGGCGGATGTAAATTTCTGTCAAGGAAACTCGATTGGCCGACCACAAAATCTTTGCCGGGCCGCGCATTCGTCGCATCCGCAACGCCAAGGGGCTGACCCAGACGGCGATGGCCGAAGGGCTCGGCATCTCGCCGTCCTATCTCAATCTCATCGAGCGCAACCAGCGGCCGCTGACGGTGCAACTGATCCTGAGGCTGGCAACCGTCTACAAGGTCGACCCACATGAATTGCAGGGCGAGGCGAGGGGGTCGGTCGCCGATTTGAAGGAAGTGTTTTCAGATCCGCTGCTGGCCGGCGAACTGCCGGGCGACCAGGAACTCATCGAGCTTGCCGAGGCGGCGCCAAACGCTTCCGCCGCTGTCATAAAGCTGTTTCGCGCCTATCGCGAGCAGGCCGAGCGATTGTCAGATATCAACGAGCTGCTCGCGCGTGAGGGCAAGGCCACCGCCCTCTCCGGTGCCAGGCTGCCGATCGACGAGGTGCATGAGATTTTCGAACGCCGGCCGAACCATTTTGCCGCGCTCGAAGAGGAAGCCGAGGCATTCACGTCGGTGCTCGATCCCGGCGACGATCTGTTCAGTGCGTTGAAGGCTTGGCTGCGGCGTGAATTCGGCATCGTCGTCAAGGTACTGCCGGTCGCCACGATGCCCAACTGGCGCCGTCGCTATGACCGTCACTCGCAACGCCTGTTCCTGTCCGAGCGGCTGTCGCCATTCGATCAACTGCGCGAGGTGGCGATGGAGGCCTGCCTGATCCGCATGAGCGTCGCTGTCGCTGCCGAGATCCAGGTGCTGAAGCTGACCACGGACGAAGCCCGCCGGCTGGCGCGTTTCGAGCTCGGCCGCTATGCCGCGCACGCTCTGATGATGCCTTATCAACCTTTTCGCGCCGCTGCGGTCCGTGCCCGCTATGACATCGACATGTTGCGGTCGCGCTTCGGCGTCTCTTTCGAGCAGGCGGCGAACCGGCTGACCACGCTGCAGCGGCCGGGTGCGTCGGGTGTGCCGTTCTTCATGCTCGAGGTCGACAGTGCCGGCAATCGGTTCCGCAAGGCGGGCAGCCATGGCTTTCCGCAAAGCCGCTTCGGCGGCGGCTGTCCGAAGCTGCCGGTCCATGCCGCCTTCGCCCAGCCCGGCCAGATCCTGGTCGAGGCAGTGGAAATGCCCGACGGTGCGGCGTTCCTCTGCATGGCCCGCACGCTCGAAGGGCCGCAGGGCTCGTTTGCCGAGCGCCCGCGGCGCACGGCGCTGTTGCTCGGCTGCGACATCGGTTTTCGCGACGAGGTCGTCTATGGAGCGGCATTGCCGGGGCCGGCCGCCATCGGCAAGACCGGACAGAGCGCCGCTGCGCTGGCGACGCCGGTCGGCCCTGCCTGCCGGCTGTGCGAACGCATCGGCTGCCTCGCCCGCGCCGAGCCACCCGTTACACGTCCGCTCGGCCTCGACGAGATGGTCACGGGACTGTCGGCGTTCGATTTCCAGTGATTCGGCTCCAGCAATATTGCGGCTGAATCTTCGACCAAAGGACCTCATCTGTTCCTGCGGCGGCAACCAGTAAGCTGGTTCGCGGTTGCCGGCCAAAATATTGGTTCAGCCAAAATATTGATTCAGCCGAATATTGATTCAGCATTGACGGTAGGTATCAAAAAAAAGAACTGCGCAACGGTCGGGGGATCAATCATGGGCAGGACAGTTTTTTGGCTTGGCTTGGCGCTCGCGTTTTCGGCCGATCCCGCATTGGCTGAAAAGTCCTCGGATTTCTTCAATTCCTATCAACACTACAATGATGCCGGCAAGGCGTTCCAGGACAAGATCGATCCGAAGACCGGCGCGATAAATCTTGCCGAAGGCATCCATCTCGACCTCAAGGACAAGTTCTATTTTCTGGACAAGAAGGACACGCTCTCCGTCCTCACCGAAGCCTGGGGCAATCCGCCCGACTCTGGTTCCGATGCCCTCGGCATGATCTTTCCAGTCTCCCATGATCCCATTGCCGACAACAATTGGGGGATAGAGCTGCGCTGGGAAAAGATCGGTTACGTCGACGACAGCGACGCCGCGTCCATCGATTACAATGAACTGCTGCGCAACATGCAGTCAGACACTCTGTCCGGCAACGATCAGAGGGTAAAGGATGGCTATGCGCCCATTACGCTGATCGGCTGGGCGTCGCCGCCGGTTTATGACGCGGCCCACAAGCGCCTGCACTGGGCCAAGGAGCTGCAATTTGGCAACGATGCCGCCCATACGCTCAACTACGACGTCCGTTTCCTTGGCAGGGAGGGCGTCTTCGTGATGAGCTATATCGCGACGGTGGAACAACTGCCGGAGATAAGGCAAAGCCTGGATGAAGTGCTTGGCCTCGCGGACTTCAATACCGGCAAGACATACGCCGATTTCGTGCCTGGCGTCGATACGGTTGCGGCGATTGGCGTCGGTGGCCTGATTGCCGGCAAGCTGGCGGCGAAAGCAGGTTTTCTGCTCGTGGCGCTGATCGCGCTGAAAAAGTTTGGCCTGCTCCTGCTGATTCCGCTGGCCGGTCTCTGGCGTTTTATCCGCGGCAACAAGAGCACCTCGTAACGCATCATCGACAGGTCGCCTCGGATCATCGCCGGGCGAGGGGCGAGGCGCCCTCATCAGTGCGCCAAACGGAACATCGAACTGGATCACGCCCGGCCTTCTGCTTTGCGTTACGCGAATTAGGCACGTCTCTGTCGTCCATTGCACATCGTGCTGCTCCGAATTCGCCGACAGTCGTACCCATGACCGATACCGCATCATCTCCGGTTGCCGCTTCGCCGATCGTGTCGCCGCAAGGGGAACGCGTTGGCTTCCTGCTGGTATTCCTGTCGGCGTTGATGTGGAGCTTCGGCGGCAGCATTGCGCGCTTCATCGACAACGCCGACAGCTGGACGGTGGTGTTCTGGCGCTCGGTCTGGGCCGCCGCCTTCCTGCTCTGCTTCATGGTCTGGCGCGACGGCTGGCGTGGCACGCTGAAGCTGTTTCGCGGCATGGGCCTGGCCGGCCTTGCGGTGGCGTTCTGCTTCGCCACGGCGTCGACCTCTTTCGTCGTGGCGCTTGCCTATACCACCGTCGCCAACATCCTGTTGATGCAGGCCGGCGTGCCGCTTCTGGCAGCGCTGTTTGCCTGGGCGCTGTTTCGCGAACGGGTGGCGGTGGCGACCTGGGTGGCGATCGCCGCCGTCATTGCCGGCGTCGCCATCATGGTGTCGGAATCGCTCGATGGCGCGGTGTCGCCGATCGGCGACGGGCTGGCGCTGCTCATCGCTGTCATGTTCTCGATCGCCACCGTCATCACGCGCCGCTTTGCCCATGTGCGCATGACGCCGGCGACCTGCCTCGGCACGATGCTGGCGGCCGCCTTTGCGGCATCGAAGGCGTCGGCGCTGGGCGTCTCCAGCCACGATATGGGCTTCCTCTTTGCCTTTGGCGTGATCAATCTGGGACTCGGTCTCGCCTTCTTCGCCACCGGAGCCCGGCTTGTTCCGGCCGCCGTCGCGGCGCTGCTCGGCACGTTCGAACCGATCCTTGGCCCGATCTGGGTCTGGCTCATCCATTCCGAGGTGCCGTCGGCGCGCACCATCGTCGGCGGTGCGGTCGTGGTCACCGCGCTGCTCGTCCATATCGGGCTCGAGTTCAAGCGCCAGACGCGGCCCGCGCGAGCGGGCGTCACCGGTGTGCCGTCACCTAATTGATGCAGTGCGCGCGTCAAAGCGAGATGAACCATTGACAACGTCGCAGCCGCGCGGGCAGGCTGCGATCACGGCAACAACAAGACAGGCGTATCTTGCCAAGTCTCCATGCCGGCCGCATCGAGGCCGGACAATATCGTCGTCTCCCTGCCCGCGTCGTAGCGAAAGCTTCCGACGGCGTCGGAACACCACCAACGCCACGCCAGGTCTTCGCTGTCGGCTCGCCGCCGAACGATAATGACGCCGGCAATTCGCGCTTGTCGCCCGCCTGCAAGCCCAATACCTTGAAGCAAATGCCCAGCCGCGCGGACGCCGCGACGAGCTGGCGACGGAACACTCATCAAAGGAGAATAGCATGACCCGCAAAGCGCTCTGGCTTTCGGCGACTTCGGCGTTTCTGGCAGTTTTCACCTTGGGCGCGAATGCCGAGGATCGCGTCGTCAACGTCTTCAACTGGTCGGACTATATCGACAGTTCGATCATCGACGACTTCACCAAGGAAACCGGCATCAAGGTCGTCTACGACACTTTCGATTCCAACGAGATCCTGGAAACGAAACTGCTCGCCGGCGGCAGCGGCTACGATGTCGTCGTGCCCAGCGGCAATTTCCTTGCACGCCAGATCCAGGCGGGTGTGTTCCAGAAGCTCGACAAATCGAAACTGCCGAACATTTCAAATATGTGGGACACGGTCATGGAACGGACCGCCAAATATGATCCCGGCAACGAATATTCGATCAACTACATGTGGGGTACGGTCGGCATCGGCTACAACATCAAGAAGGTGCAGGCAGCGCTCGGCACCGACAAGATCGACAGCTGGGACGTGTTCTTCAATCCCGAAAGCCTGGCCAAATTGAAGGACTGCGGCGTCTATGTGCTGGATTCGCCGGCCGACATCATACCGGCGGCACTGAAATATCTGGGCCTCGATCCGAACAGCACGTCGCCCGATGAGATTGCCAAGGCCGAAGACACCTTGCTGAAGGTCCGGCCCTATATCCGCAAGTTCCACTCGTCCGAATACATCAACGCCCTTGCCAATGGCGACATCTGCCTGGCGGTCGGCTGGTCGGGTGACGTCTTCCAGGCCCGCAACCGCGCCGACGAAGCCAAGCAGGGCGTCGAGATCGGCTACTCCGTGCCGAAGGAAGGTGCCCAGATGTGGTTCGACCAGATGGCGATCCCGGCCGATGCGCCGCATGTCGCCGAAGCGCATGAGTTCCTGAACTACATGATGAAGCCCGAAGTGATCGCCAAATCGTCGAACTATGTGCTCTATGCCAACGGCAACAAGGCTTCGCAGCAGTTCATCGACAAGGCGATCCTGGAAGATCCGGCGATCTATCCGGATGCAGCCACCTTGCAGAAGCTCTACACCGTATCGCCTTACGATCCCAAGACCCAGCGCATCATCACCCGCACCTGGACCAAGATCGTCACCGGCCAATAGCAATCTGACCAGGCCCCGGCAGCCGTTGCCGGGGCCGCTTTCTCATGGGGCAAGCAGCAGGACGGAGTGGGACATGAAATCGCTTGGCAGCATCCGCAGGGATTTTGCGCCATGGAACGATCCGAACGCCAAGCCATACATCCAGTTCGACAACGTCACCAAGAAATTCGGTGAGTTCACAGCGGTCAACAACCTGTCGCTGACCATTTTCGAACGCGAATTCTTTGCCTTGCTGGGGGCCTCAGGCTGCGGGAAATCGACGCTGCTTAGGATGCTTGCCGGCTTCGAGGAGCCGACCGCCGGCCGCATCCTGCTCGACGGCCAGGATCTGCGCGGCATTCCGCCCTACCGGCGGCCGGTCAACATGATGTTCCAGTCCTACGCCTTGTTTCCGCACATGACGGTCGAGAACAACATCGCCTTCGGCCTCAAGCAGGAAGGCATGGCCAAGGCCGACATCGACAAGCGCGTCGCCGAGATGCTGAAGCTGGTCAAGCTCGAGCAGTTCGCCAAGCGCAAACCGCACCAATTGTCGGGTGGCCAGCGCCAGCGCGTCGCGCTCGCGCGCTCGGTGGCCAAGCGGCCGAAAGTCCTGCTGCTCGACGAGCCGCTTGGTGCGCTGGACAAGAAGCTGCGCGAGGAAACCCAGTTCGAGCTGATGGACCTGCAGCAGAACCTCGGCCTCACCTTCGTCGTCGTCACCCATGATCAGGAAGAGGCGATGACGATGGCCGACCGCATCGCCATCATCGACAAGGGCGAGGTGATGCAGGTGGCGACGCCGGCCGAGGTCTACGAGGCGCCGGGTTCCCGCTTCGTCGCCGGCTTCGTCGGCAATGTGAATATGTTCGACGGCAAGATCGCGGCTGGCGAGGCCGGCAGCGCGAGCATCGATGCCGGCAACGGCATCACCATCCGGACCGAAAATGCCGGCAGTGCCGCGGCCGGGACATCCGTCACCTTCGCCATCAGGCCGGAGAAGATCAAGGTGTCCTCCACGAAACCGGCCGGTGCCGTCAACGCCATCGAGGGCGAGGTCTACGACATAGCCTATCTCGGCGACATGACCGTCTATCACGTCAGGCTGGACGACGGTCAGGTGGTGCGGGCAAGCACCATGAACGCGGCACGCCTCACCGAGGACCCATTGACCTGGAACGACCGCGCCTGGGTTTCTTTCCGCCCCGACGCCGGCGTCGTCCTGACGCGGTAGGGACTGATCATGTCCGCTGTCACCGCCGCAACAAGCTCTCCGGCAAGCGCTGCCGGCAAATCCGCCTTGGTCAGGCTGGGAGCGGCCTTCGTTAGCCGGCTCGTCATCATCATCCCCTACCTCTGGCTGCTGTTCTTCTTTCTCGTCCCTTTCATCATCGTCTTCAAGATTTCGCTGTCGCAGACGGCGATCGCCATGCCGCCCTACACGCCGGTGCTTGATTTCCGCAGCGGCATTTCCGGGTTTATTTCGGAATTCGGCGCACTGAATTTCGACAACTATACCTGGCTGACGCAGGATGCGCTTTACTTCAATGCCTATGTGACGAGCGTCATCGTCGCCGCCATCTCGACGGTCCTGACATTGCTGGTCGGCTATCCCGTAGCCTATGGCATGGCGCGCGCCCCAGCGACGATTCGCCCGACCTTGCTGATGCTGGTGATCCTGCCGTTCTGGACCTCGTTCCTGATCCGTGTCTACGCCTGGATCGGCATCCTCAAGCCCGAGGGCCTGCTCAACCAGCTGCTGCTCGCCACCGGCATCATCAGCCAACCGCTGATCATCCTCAACACCTATACGGCGATCTTCATCGGCATCGTCTACTCCTATCTGCCGTTCATGGTGCTGCCGCTCTATTCGTCCTTGGAGAAGATGGACCATTCTCTGATCGAGGCCGCCAAGGATCTCGGCTGTCCGCCGACCAGCGCCTTTTGGAAGATCACCTTCCCCCTGTCGCTGCCCGGCGTCATCGCCGGCTGCCTGCTGGTGTTCATTCCCGCCGTCGGCGAGTTCGTCATTCCCGACCTGCTCGGCGGCTCGCAGACGCTGATGATCGGCAGAACGCTGTGGAACGAGTTCTTCGCCAACCGTGACTGGCCGGTGTCCTCCGCCGTCGCCGTCATCTTGCTGCTGCTGCTGATCGTGCCGATCATGCTCTTCCAGCGAGCCCAGGCGCGCGCCCAGGAGCAGGACCAATGAACGCGACCTGGAGCCGCTTCAACATCATTTCGATCGTGCTCGGCTTTGCCTTTCTTTACCTGCCGATCGTCCTGCTCGTCGTGTTCTCTTTCAACGAATCGAAGCTGGTCACCGTCTGGGGTGGCTTCTCGACGAAATGGTACGTGTCGCTGTTCCACAACCGGGGTCTGATGGACGCCACCTGGGTGACGGCCCGCGTCGGCGTCATCTCGGCAAGCGTGGCGACCGTGCTCGGCACGCTGGCGGCGCTCACCTTGACACGCTACACGCGCTTTCGCGGCCGGCTTCTGTTTTCCGGCATGGTGTTTGCGCCGCTGGTCATGCCGGAAGTCATCACCGGCCTGTCGCTGCTGCTGCTCTTCGTCGCCGTCGGCCTTGACCGCGGCTTTCTGACGGTGACGCTTGCCCACACCACGCTAACCATGTGCTTCGTTGCGGTGGTGGTTCAGTCGCGCCTGATCACTTTTGATCGTTCGCTGGAAGAGGCCGCGATGGACCTCGGTGCGCCACCGGTGAAGACCTTCTTCCAGATCACGCTGCCGGTTATCATGCCGGCTATCGTCTCCGGCTGGATGCTGGCCTTCACGCTGTCGCTCGATGATTTGGTTATTGCCAGCTTCACCTCGGGACCCGGCGCCACGACGCTGCCGATGAAGATCTACAGCCAGGTCCGCCTTGGCGTGACGCCGGAAATCAACGCAGCGTGCACCATCCTGATCGCGGTCGTCGCGGTTGGCGTGATCATCGCTTCGCTCGCAAACAAACGCCGCGAGGTGCAGCGCCAGCGCGACGAGCGGGCGGCGCAGCGAGGTTGAAGGCTCGCTACTCTCCCGAAACGCCGCGGCTTATCGGCGAGATGAACGGCGTGCTCCACGTGCCGCCGACGAAGAACGACGACTGCTTGGGCGCCTGGCCGTTCGTCTGCGTGGCAGCCTGGCTCGGCTGGACGATGCCGCCGGACAGCGCCAGCCCGCGTCCGGCATAGGATGCGATGCCGGAAAGCCAGATCTTGTATTGCGCGGAATTCACCTCGGCCTTGTCGATACGCGCCACGCCGTTCGAAACGCTCGCCTTGAGTTCGGCCCCGTCGATCGGCAGCGTTCCGTCCGAGACGTCGTCCAGCGCGAAGAATCCGCCCTGTTCGGTGTGCTTAAGGAACGCCGGCAGGTTAAGCCGGCTCAGCGCACCCGCGCCGAACGTCGCGGACAGCGAGCCATTGGCGTTTTCGAAAATCGAGTCCCAGGTTCTGCCAGGCCCTTTGAGGATGACCGAAACGGTTCCAGTGCCGATCGGCACCAGCCGCGTCATCCCGGCCGCGGTGCCGAAAGCGCCGCCGTCGATATCGGAAGCAAGCAGCCGGATCTCGACTTCCGTGCCGGCGGGCTTGCGGTCGAAACGGACGCTGCTCTGGACGTTGCCGCCAAAGGCGGATGCATCCGAGATGTCGAAGACGGCAAGGCCGTTCTTGACCTGGGCAGTGGCAGCGACGTCGGCAAGCTGGATGGCGCCGGCGGTGGCATGCGCCGCCGACAGCCTGAGATCGAGATTGATCCGGTCGGCGAAGCTTGTGTCGATCTCGCCCGGGCCGGTGCCGCCGGCGGATGGTACCGGCGTAAAGGCGGAGAGAAATGATCTGAGGTCGAGCGTATCGAAGGCAAGTGTGCCGGAGATCACCGGCAGTGCCTCACCATAGGTGAAGTCCAGCGCACCCATTCCCGGGTTGTTGTCGAGGGTCAGGGCCGTGTTTTCAAATTTGACGCGCCCGGCCGTCGCCGTGATCTTGCTTGAAACGGAGATCGAGCCGATTGCGGCACCGGGCGCGATGCCGGCCTGCGACCATTCGAGCACGCGTCGCAGCGAAGGTGCGGCGAATTTTGCCTGGCCGTCGAAATAGCCGTTCTCCGACATGCTGGCGCGGCCGTCGAACGAAAAACTGGCCGGTGCCGCCTTGAAGGAAAATGTGGCCGGTGCTGTGCCGCCACCAAACAGCACGAGCGGGCTCGGCGATGCGGCGTCGATGACAACACTTTCGCCGCGCCATATCCCGGTCGCCGACAGCGTCGCATTGCTGTTCATCGCGGCCCAGTTCGCCTGGCCGCTCAGGCTGCTCAATATCTCCTGGTCCTTGCCGCCGATGGCAGCCACTACGCGGCCGTCCCTGAACTCGACTGTGCCGAACGGATCTGTCGGCAGCTTGCCGAGATCCGGCTTGGCGGGATTTGTGTTGATCACCGCGCGGGCAGCATCGATCGAACGCGTAATGCGCCCGCCACTGGGAATCGCAGGCAGGAAAAACCCGCTCGCGGTACGCTGAACCCGGATCGTCGGTCGTACCAGCCGCGCCGTCGAAAACACCACATCGCCACGCAGCGCCGCCATCGCTGAGAGGTCGACCTCGACCCGTTCGGCCTCGACAACGGGCGGCGCATCCGTCTCTGTCCATTGCGACAGCGTCACGTCGCTCAGGATCGCCCGGAAATTCGGCCAGACCTCGATACGCGGCGCGCCGTCGATGGTGACCCGGAAACCGCTCCACGCGCTCATTTCCCACGCGATACGGTCGCGTACGATGCGGGTCGAGGCGATCAACGGCAAGGCTGCGACAACCAGCGCGATGACGATGACGGCTGCGCCGATCGCCCATATTCCGCGTCGGATCAAAGGTGATGGCATATCGCCCCGTATGCTTCCATTCCGACAAAATCGCCCGACGGGTGTAACCGACGGCTGACGCATTTCAAGTCTTTATGGCCCGGCGATGGCATTTGCGCACACCCTGACCGGCGCGGTCCAACAAAATCTTGCTCTGCTGTATCGCGATATGCATAAGCGATGCCAATGCATGTCGCCCAAAAGTGCGCAGCGGTTTTGGGATAAACGACATGCATAAAGACAAAAGTTTAAAGCGCGTCGCGTGAATCTCTTCGAACGTGACGTGCTTTAAGGAGGAACAATGGTGGCTGACGACGCACCGCTCTGGATCCCGACGCAAGAGCAGATCGACGCAGCGCCGATGACCGCCTTCATGAACGCCGCGGCGAGCATAGCCGGCGAGGCTTTCTCCTCCTATACCGACCTGCATCGCTGGTCGATCGATCACCGCGAGACCTTCTGGAGCCTGGTCTGGGACTTTTGTGGCATCGTCGGCGACAAGGGCGAACGCGTGCTGGTCGATGGCGACAAGATGCCCGGCGCGACCTTCTTCCCTGAGGCGAAGCTGAACTTCGCCGAGAATCTCCTCAAGAAACCCGGGCTTGGCGACGCAATCGTCTTTCGCGGCGAGGACAAGGTCGAGCGGCGGCTGTCCTGGAACGAGCTGCATGCGCTGACCTCGCGCCTGCAGCAGCTTTTCCTGTCGCTCAAGGTGAAGAAGGGCGACCGCATCGCCGCGATGATGCCCAACATGCCGGAGACGGTTGCTGCAATGCTGGCGGCCGCCTCGATCGGCGCCGTCTGGTCGTCCTGCTCCCCAGATTTCGGCGAGCAGGGAGTTCTCGACCGGTTCGGCCAGATCGAGCCTGTCGTGTTCATCGCGCCGGACGGCTACTGGTACAATGGCAAGGCGATCGAAGTCGCCGACAAGATCGCGGCCGTGGCGGGCAAGCTCGCCACCGTCCGCAAAGTCCTCATTGTCGACTATCTCGGCACCTCGCTCGACGTCGCCGCGACCATCGGCAAGGCGGCTGCGCTGGAAGAGGCGCTGTCACCCTTTGCCGCAAGGCCTGTCGCCTACGAAAGGCTGCCGTTTTCGCATCCGCTGTACATCCTGTTTTCATCGGGCACGACCGGCATTCCCAAATGCATTGTCCATTCGGCCGGCGGAACGCTGATCCAGCACGTCAAGGAAGAACGGCTGCATGCCGGCCTGCTCGACGGCGACCGCTTCTTCTACTTCACCACCTGCGGCTGGATGATGTGGAACTGGCTGGTGTCGGGCCTGGCATCGGGCGCCACCTTGCTGCTCTACGACGGCTCGCCGTTCTACCCGGACGGCAATGCGCTGTTCGACTTCGCCGATGCCGAAAAGATGACCTATTTCGGCACCTCGGCCAAATTCATCGATTCCGTGCGCAAGGCCGGCCTGAAGCCGATCCGCACGCATGATCTTTCCAGCGTGCGCACCATCTCATCGACCGGCTCGCCGCTATCGCCGGAAGATTTCCGCTTCGTCTATGAAGGCATCAAGAAGGACGTGCATCTGGCTTCGATTTCCGGCGGCACCGATATCGTCTCCTGCTTCGTGCTCGGCGTGCCGATCGAACCGGTATGGACCGGCGAGATCCAAGGGCCCGGGCTCGGCCTTGCCGTCGATGTCTGGGCCGATGACGGCCGCCCGCTCCGCCAGGAGAAGGGCGAGCTCGTCTGCACCAAGGCGTTTCCGGCGATGCCGATCGGCTTCTGGAACGACCCTAACGGCAGGAAATACAAAGCCGCCTATTTCGAACGTTTCGACGATGTCTGGTGCCACGGCGATTTCGCCGAATGGACCGTCCATGGCGGCCTGATCATCCATGGCCGTTCCGACGCCACGCTCAATCCGGGCGGTGTCAGGATCGGCACGGCGGAGATCTACAATCAGGTCGAGCAGATGCCGGAAATCCTCGAAGCGCTGTGCATCGGCCAGGATTTCGACAATGACGTGCGTGTCGTGCTGTTCGTGCGGCTGGCGGCCGGCGTTGAGCTCGATGCCGAGCTGGAAAAACGCATCCGCGCGAAAATCCGCACCGGGGCGAGCCCGCGCCACGTGCCGGCCAAGATCGTCGCCGTCAGCGATATTCCGCGAACCAAATCGGGCAAGATCACCGAGCTCGCGGTACGCGACATGGTGCACGGCCGCGCCATCAAGAACAAGGAAGCGCTCGCCAATCCCGAAGCGCTCGAGCTGTTCCGCAACCTGCCGCAGCTTGCCGACTGACCACGGGATCCAAGGTGGGAGCCGTTTTGAGGTCTCAGGTATCGTTAACAAATTATCTCTTCGGAATTTACCTAGATTTCATGAGTGGTACACATTGGTAAATTTTCCGGCGTGCCGGTAAGGATTTGTTAAGGCCCCGGCATCAATAGTCGTGCGTAACTTGAGGGAGAAATCCCGTTCCTCTTAGCCCCGAGAGGATCTGATTCGCTCAAGCCCCGTTGTGACAGCAATTCCAATTTCTCAAGGCGTCCTGTTGGACGCCTTTTTTCTTTGCGCAACCATAGCTAACCGGCGAGCACGCGGGTCGAGGGAAAGGCGACTTCGACCAGGGTTCCCTCGCCGGGCGTCGAGTTGATGGTGAACCGGGCCCGGTTCGCTTCGACCATCGCCTTGGTCAGCGGCAGCCCAAGACCCGTACCGTCGCCACGGCCGCGCTTCAGCGCATTGATCTGCTTGAACGGCTTCAGCGCCTGCTCGATCTCGGACTGGCTCATGCCGATGCCGGTATCGCGCACGCGCATGACGACATCGCCGGAGATCTCGTAAGCCGTCGACACGATCACCTGGCCGCCAGCCTGCGTGTAGCGGACGGCGTTCGACAGGATGTTGAGCGCGATCTGCCGCACGCTGCGCAGATCGGCCACCACTTCCGGCAGCCGCGAGGCGAAGCTGGAGCGGATGATGACGCGTTCCCGGTTGGCTTGCGGCTGCATCATCGCCACGGTTTCGGCCAGCGTGTCGTTAAGCGACACCGCCTCATAGGCCATCTCCTGCTGGCCGGCCTCGATTTTCGAAATGTCGAGCAGGTCGTTGACCAGATCGAGCACGTGGTTGCCCGAACGGTTGATGTCGCGCAGATAGTCGCGATAGCGGTCATTGGCCACCGGCCCGAATTTCTCGTCGACCATCAGCTCGGAAAAGCCGATTATGGCGTTGAGCGGCGTGCGGATCTCGTGGCTGATGCGGGCCAGAAAATCGGTCTTCTGCGACGAGGCGCGTTCGGCGACCGCCCGCGCCTGGGTCAAGTCCTCTTCGGCCCGCTTCCACTGGGTGATATCGCGCACCACCGCACAGAAGCCGCTGTCGTTGGGCAGCCTGCCGATGGTCATGAACAGCGGAATGAAACGCCCCTGCGCCTCGCGCCCGATCACCTCGCGGCCATCGTTCATCACGCTTGCAACGCCGGGCTCCGACAACCCCTCGAGATAGTCACGCGCCGCGCGCTGGCTTTCGATCGCAAACAGCGAGACGAACGGTTTGCCGGTCACCTCGTCGCTGTCGAAGCCGAACAGCGCTTCCGCCGGACGGCTAATTGAACGGATCGTTCCGTTACGGCCGATCAGCACGACGCCGTCGGTGGCGGTGTCGATGATAGTGCGCATTTCGGCAATGCGTGCCTTGAGCTCGGAAACATCCGGCTGCGTTTGGTCTTCGGCGGCGCCATGTGGAATGGCTGCTGCCTCGTCGTCGCCGGAACGACGTACGACCAGCATCAGCGCCTTGCCGTTTCCCCAGGGTACGGAGCGTAAAATCGCATCGATCGGAAACTCCTGACCGTCGCGCGTTTTCAGCCGCAGAGCGCGGTCGCCGCCGTCCGAACTGCCGTCGTCGGCATAATGGTCGGCAAACAGCGCGCCGAGCCCGCCGGCCTCGTCCAGGGCATTGAGCGTCGCATAGCCGGTCAAGCCGAGGAATTCGTCGTTCGCGTAGTGCAGTTGATCGCCGGAATGGATAAGCACCGGCACTGGCAGCTTGCCCAGGATCGAGGTATCCGGCCCCTTGTTGTCCTCTCCGGCAAACGCCGACGGCACGAAGCCGTCGAGCTTGAGCGGTGGTGCCTGCGGCCGCTCGACGGGCGGCACCTGGCCGGCAGCGTCGGCTGCGGCTGCGCTGTCCTCGGACCAATCCTCGCTGTCCTCGGCGTCAC
This sequence comes from Mesorhizobium sp. M0185, assembly GCF_040322175.1. Classification (NCBI taxonomy): domain Bacteria; kingdom Pseudomonadati; phylum Pseudomonadota; class Alphaproteobacteria; order Hyphomicrobiales; family Phyllobacteriaceae; genus Mesorhizobium; species Mesorhizobium sp. M0185. The sequence continues at coordinate 35,626 of NZ_JAMYSY010000040.1, forward strand.
GGAAATCTTCGGCCGTCATGCTATCGTCGTCGCCATCCCGCGGCGCTTCGGCGACGATCGTTCGACGGTTCGTGCTGGGCTCAACGCCTTCCCGCGCTTCATCGCTGGGTTCGCGGTCGGCATAGTCGAGCAGCGATCCGGAAACAGGGCGTGTGACGGGTTCGCCGGCTTGCGCCTCTGCTACCGCCTCATCCGGCTGCTCGCCGTCGAGCCGGGCAAGATCCTTCTGGTCTTCGGTATCGGCCTCGGGCGGTTCGGCGGCAGCCGCCCCGCTTTCCGGACCTGGTTCCGGCATCTCACCCTTGTCCGCCAGCCCGGCTTCTTTCAGCTTTGGCTCGTCGGCCTTGCCGGCTGCCTCGACTTTCTCAACCGGCTTCTGCTTTCCGGCGCTGGGCTGTTCTTCGGCCGGGGTGCTGTCCTTCTTGAGACGCTCGCCAATCTCGCGAAACGCGCTGCGTTCCAGCGTCGACAGGCCCTTGTCGTTGGCCGGCTGCCGGTGCTCGGCCAGCCGGATCACCTTGTCGGCAAAGCGCCGCTCGGGTTTTGGCACGATGGTCAATGCCGGCACTTCGCCCCTGAACGGATCGGCGGATTTAGGTGTCTCGGGGAGAGGTTCGACGGCTTTCGGCCCGATGGTCGCGGCAGGTTTCTCCTCGGCGACAAGGGCCATGCCGACGGCATCCGGATCGACCACCGCATCGCCGCTCCTGGCCACGCCGAAACCGCGAAAACCTTCGAAAACGCGGCTGCGGCTGTAAACCGGGAGCGCCGCCAGATCGACGGGTATCTTCAGATCGGTGCCGGCGACCGGCCACAGCACGGAGCGGCCGGACCAGGTGTCGCGCCGTTCGAGCAGGCCGGCAATCTCGCCAGAAGCATCGAGGCCATAGGCGGCCGAAACGTCCTCGAAGCGGCGGCCGATCACGTCGGCGGCAGGCTTGCCGACGAGCTCGGCAAATTCCGGCGAAAGGGCGCTGAAATGGCCCTCCGCGTCGGTACGCCAGACGAAACGCATGGGCGCGGCGGTGCGATCGATCGCCGAAGCGCTGTGTTCGGCCGGCGAGGCGGCTTTGGTGGCCTTTGCGGCGCTTTCCGGCGAAGTATCCGCGCCGGCCTGCGAAGCGTCCGGGCTGGTCTCGACTTTGCCGGACGCAGCTGCCCCGGGCGGGACCTGCGCGTCGTCGCCGGCATTGAAGTACCAATGGTCATGCTGCGTCGGCGTTTCGCCAACCGTGCGGTGATCGTCGGCCGCGTCGGCAGGTTCGTGCTCCGCCGATGCCGAGGTGCCTTGCATCGCTGCAAGGTCGATCTCCGCCGCGCCGGTGCTGGCGATCAGCTGCTCGTTGTCCTGGTCCGTTGGCTGGGGAAGATCGCCACCGCTCGGTGCCGCTGCCGCCTCGGTTTCCCCGCCGGCGCGCTCGCCATCGGGGGCCTCGCCGTCAAGCCGGTCCTCGTCGATCACCACCAGCAGGTGCCGCTCGTCCGTCAGCCGGGCAAGGCCCGCGGGATAGGAGCTGGACCCACCCGGAACTAGGCGCTTGACGATGCGGTCGCTCTCGTTCGCCACGTCGGCGACAAGCGCGGCCAGCGTCTCAGGCCGGATGCCGAGCGCCGAAAAGCCGTCCGATGCGGCGTCGATATTGCCCTTGGCATCGACAAAGGCGATGTAGTGGCCGTCTTCCGTAAAGCCACCGATGGCGCGGTCGGCGATCTCGGCGGCGCTGCGCGAGCCGGTCTGCGCCGCCGGCAGCGCCAGCATGATTGCTTCCTCGCCATCGGGCATGGTCACCGCGCTGGCCAGGAAGCCGACGGCGCGGCTGGTCAGGCCGGTCGCCAGCCGGACCGTGATGGCACGGTCGCGGCCGATCTGCGGAAAACCGCTGGTTGCCATGATCTGGCGCCGGGCGATCAGCGGCAACCCTGCCGAGGCGCCGATGATAGCGCCGATGTCCGGATAGCCGAATACCGCCGCGCCGGGCCCGTTGGCCCAGATCACCTGCTCGAGATCTGCCGACAGAATGGCGATCGCGTCGCCTGCGGCGAAGCGCAGGCGGACGGCGTCGAGCACGGCGACGTCAAGGAAGGAGTAGTTTTCAGCCGGCATGCGCTTGGCGACCCTCACAGAGCGGGCAATTTGCGGTTAACGCTTTGTTAATAAAAGCCGACGGCGTGAAGGTCCACAAGTCATAGCGTGCAACCAGCGGAATCTCTAGGCGCGTGGTTAACGCCGCGAACCAAATATTTTATGGTGCGATGCAACAAACATGTTGCAATGCACAAAATTTGCCTTTATATTGCCATGATAGATGAACGAGACGGCATTTTGTCAAAGCCGCTGCCGCTGAAAAGGATGGAAAATGTCCAGGACCAAGACCGCTGAAACGATCGAAAACGTTGAATTCCCGAGCTTCGACGCTTCGAAGGCCACCGACCAGATCCGTGCCTTCGCCGAAAAGGGCGTTGAGCAGTCGAAAGAGGCCTATGCCAAGCTGAAGACCGGCGCCGAGGAGACCCAGAAGGCTCTGGAGTCGACCTACGAGACCGCCAAGACCGTTTCCAGCGACCTGTCGCTCAAGACCATCGCCGCCTTGCGTGCCAATGCCGAAGCCGGCTTCTCGCATTTCGAAGCCCTGATCGGCGCCAAGTCGCTGTCGGAAGTCGTCGAGCTGCAGACAGCATTCGTGCGCAAACAGGTCGAATTGACCGTCGAGCAGGCCAAGGACTTCCAGGCGGTTGCTGCCAAGGCGGCCGAGGACGTATCCAAGCCGATCAAGACCGCCTTCGAAAAGGCCGTGAAAGAAATCAAGATCGCCTAATATTTGCGCACAGTTTGACGATGCATCAAAAGGTCGCATTTCGTCAGACAAATAGATGTGCGATATAATTGTTTCAAACGAATACCCGGCGGGTGGAACCTCCTCCCTCTGCTCACCGGGGTGACCAGCCAGCACCTCCTCCCGCTGGCTCGTAACAGGAAAGGCCGGCACCTCCTCCCGCCGGCCTTTTCTTTGTCCGGCGAAAAATGACGCGATGCCGGAGCGATCTTTTGCTTTGCCAAAAGCCTTGAATTAAACTCCGATAGCCCGTATGGACGCATCGCCGAACGACAGAGCGGGTCCCGGAGAATGAACGTTCCGTCTGGATTTCGCTCGGGCAAGCGTGCCGTTGTAGCTCAGATGGTTAGAGCGCCGGATTGTGGATCCGGAGGTCGCTGGTTCGATCCCAGCCAACGGTACCATTCAGCTTTCAGCCAGGTTTCTGACCAATAGCGCCGAGCGTTCACCACGATCCCGTAGCGCTCACCCACGGTCCCGCGCCTGACGCGCGCCGCGCAGGTGATCCACGAGGGCTCTCAGCTTCGGCGCGATATTCCGTCGGCTTGGGAAATAGAGATAGAAACCCGCAAACGGCGGAAAATAGCCGTCGAGGATTGGCACGAGCTCGCCGCGGTCGAGCCAGGGGCGGAATGTATCGGCCATGCCGAACGTGATTCCGGCGCCTGCAACGGCCAGCCGGATCATCAGCCACATGTCGTTGGTAGTGATCTCGGGCGCAACCGCCACGTCGAACTCGCGCCCGTCCTCGCCGAACTCCCACCGATAGGGCGAAACTCCCGGCGCCGGCCGCCAGCCGATACAGCGATGTGCCACAAGCTCACGCGGATGGGCGGGTGCTCCGAACTTTTCGAGATAGCGCGGGGCGCAGACGGCCATCTGTCGCTGATCGCCCGATACCGGCACGGCAATCATGTCCTGCTCGATCACTTCGCCGAGCCTCACTCCCGCATCATAGCCTTCGGCAACGATGTCGAATTCCTCGTCGGTGACCACAATATCCAGATGCACCTCGGGAAACCTTTCTGCAAAGGACGCCAGCAACGGTCCTGACAGAAAGGCCTCTGCGATAGACGAAACCGCGATCCGCAGGCGGCCGCGCGGGCGGTCCAGCAACTCCGTGGTGGCTTCGATTGCCGCGTTCACGTCGGCGATCGCCGGTGCGACGCTCGCCAGCAGGCGCTCGCCCGCTTCGGTCAGGTTGACGCTGCGTGTCGTGCGCTGCAGCAATGCGATGCCAAGGCTCTGTTCGAGCCTGAGGATGCTCTGGCTGACCGCTGAGCGCGTCACGCCCAACCGGTCTGCCGCAGCGCGAAAATTGCGTTCCTCGGCCACGGTGACGAAGACGGCAATTGCATTGAGATCGATGTCCATTGGTTAGCCAAACTTACCATAGAGGTTAACAGCGGGCGGGTTATCGCGACAATGCCATGGCTCTATCTCTGTCGCAACGGCAAGAAAGGCTTGATCCCCCGATCCAGGCCGATGCCGGTTGACCAAGGAGATACCCCATGACATCACTGCCTTCCTCCTGGAGCCTGGATGGAAAGGTCGCTCTCGTGACCGGCGCGGCACGCGGAATCGGTCGCTGCACGGCGGAGCTTCTGCGTGCGCGCGGGGCCCGGATCGTGGCAAGCGATCTCAGCGACAGCGTACGCGAATTGGAAGCCGAGGATGTGGCAACGCTGGTCGGCGATGTCGCCGACGAGGACCTGGCCAGACGCTCGGTCGAACTCGCCGCGAAGCGCTTCGGACGACTGGATATCGTCGTGAACAATGCCGGTCGCACGCTCAACAAACGACTGACTGAGACCTCGGTCGACGACTATGACCGCATTCTGCAGATCAACGCGCGCGGCAGCTTCGTCACTGCCCGTGCCGCGGTGGAACTGATGGCTGCCGGCGGTGGCGGCTCGATCGTCAATGTCTCGTCGATCTCGGCCGTCGCGGCCTTCGAGACGCAGGCGGCCTATGCCTCCTCCAAGGCCGCTGTCGCACAGCTGACCAAGGTGATCGCGATCGAATACGGGCGCATGGGCATTCGCTGCAACGCCGTTGCTCCTGGCGTGATCGAAACCGACATCATGGAAGGTGTGGTGGAGAATGGCCGAGAGATGCTGCGCAGCTTCGGCGGCGCGCACCCAATCGGCCGGATCGGCCAGCCGCAAGAAGTTGCCGAGGCCATCGCCTTTCTTGCCTCGCCGGCATCCAGTTTCATCACCGGGGCCTTGCTTCTGGTCGATGGCGGCTACACCGCCCAGTGAGCCCCCCAATAGGGCCGGCGCGCAGCGGGAGCTCACCCGCACCAAATCCCTTCACATCGTGAAAATAATCACAGACCAAAAGGATCATCTCGATGACCATGAACAGAGTTGTTCTGATCACCGGTGCCTCCAGCGGCATCGGCGCTGGCATTGCCCGCGAGCTTGGCGCGGCAGGTGCGAAGCTGATGCTCGGCGCACGCCGCACCGACCGCCTTGAAGCGCTTGCGGCCGAAATCGAGGCAGCTGGTGGAACGGTTCGCGTGCGAGCGCTCGACGTCACCAGGAGGGCGGATGTCGCAGCATTCGCCGACGCAGCCCGGGCCGAATGGGGCCAGGTCGATGTCATCGTCAACAATGCGGGCGTCATGCCGCTGTCGGCCATGGCAGCCATGAAGGTCGACGAGTGGGAGCTGATGGTGGACGTCAACATCAAGGGTGTTCTGTACGGCGTCGCGGCGGTTCTGCCCGAGATGACGGCACGCGGCTCCGGTCACATCATCAATATCGGTTCCATTGGCGCACTGGCCGTCTCGCCCACGGCTGCCGTCTATTGCGCAACGAAATACGCTGTCCGCGCGATTTCCGATGGGCTCCGCCAGGAGAGTGACGATATCCGCGTAACCTGCATTCATCCTGGCGTGGTGGAAAGCGAGCTGGCGAACACGATCTCCGACGAAGCCGCTGCCGCCGCCATGAAAAGCTGGCGTGCTATTGCCCTGCAACCCGATGCCATCGCCAGGGCAGTGCGCTATGCAATCGAACAGCCCGACGATGTCGACGTCAACGAGATAGTCGTGCGTCCGACGAAGGCGGCGCATTGATGCGATCCACTTTGGCCGCAGTGCTTACGGGTATTGCCGTTGCTGTAGCTCCAACCGGCCTGACCCTTCCTGCAACTCCAATCCTTGCGGAGGAACCAATGACGCACCAAGCTCATCCCTATGTCGGAATGTGGGTCACCGAGGATCGCCATATCAGGCACGAACTCCTGCCGAACGGCCGTTATGACGAAGCGCGCGGTGACCGCGAAGGCGCCTACCGGGGACGCTATGAAGTGCACGGCAACCACATAGAATACTGGGACGATACGGGCTTCACCGCGGATGGTGAGTTCGTCGAAGGCGTCCTCTATCATGCCGGCATGATCCTTTACCGCCAGCGGTAGAGAGCCACCCTGAGACAAGCACTTCAGGGTTTCCACAAGACGCTATTGCATGCCTTGCATGAGGCGCTCGGCAGCTTGCACGGCAAGGCCCGTCACACCACATATCTCCCAGCAAGCGCGGCGGAAAGAAGCAGGACCGCAAGCAGAGTCGACATTGCAAATGGTTATCACTATATAGCGGCGGCTTTGACGGCTCGCCTGTTACATGGTGCCGGCGAGAGGGCGGTAAATGTGCTAGCTATTGTGACATCTATTGTGATCTAAAACGGCTTGAAAACCGACAAAAAGCAAATAGAAACAATAGCGCGGGTCGAACGAGTTTCCTCGAGAGAATCAGTCCTCAAGAACTAGAACGTGCTCCTTGAACCCTCCATTCCCTTCGGCTCTGTGGACCTCGGACAAGTTCGGCTTGCCGGGCGAAGCCGACTCGGCTCGAATGGCAGCACGCATCTTTTCGAAGATGCCGACGTTTATGATTACCAACCGGCATAGCCGCTAGGGAAACAGCAGTATGAGTGAACACGCAATCGAGTTCTTGCGCGGGTGGATTGGCGAAAAAGTCCACTGCCAGCCCTCGCCAGCCAGGATCGAGAAGCAGGCCGAGACCCTCGCCAGGGAATGTGCGGCCAAGGCCGCCGAAGCCGGCATACCCCTGGAGGATATCCAGGAAGAGGTCGGCGACATTCAGGAGCTCATTGCTTCGAGGCTCGAAGAGGCGGCCGAGGCCGACCAGGACGAGCAGAATTCCAACAAGCCTGCCGGCTGACGGACCGCCCCGGCAAAACCTGCCGGGCGAACAATGCCTGTCTGATGCAGTTGCGCGGTCCTATCGCCGCGCAGCCTTGCCAAATCTCTCCTCGAGCCACTCTTTCGGCAATGCCGGCACGAAATTGCCGTCGCGCCCGGTCATGTCTTCATTGGCGACCAGCGCGTTGAGGATTGCTTCCTCCACGCTCTGAACGACGGCGTCGAAGAACGGGTTGATATCGGCATCCGGTATGTAGCCGGCGCTGACCAGCTTGCCGGCCGCGCCGCGCGCCGCGTCGGCATTGGCCGTGCTGAAGGCCAGAAAAATATCGCCGGACGAATTGTATCCATAGCCGCCGATCAGCGCCACGCCGAGCGGCACGCGTTTCGCCAGTCTTTTCAACTGATGCGGCATGAATGGCGCATCGGTGGCGACGATCGCGATGATGGAGCTCTTTTCCGCTCGCGGCGTGTTGTCCCGGATCGCCGGTTCGGCGAGTTCCGCTCCGGCTCTGATGCCACGGATCACGAGGTTTCGCCGTGCACCGAAATTCGACTGGACGAAGCAGCCGATCGTGAAACGCTCTCCATTCCAGTCGACGCTGCGCGAGGATGTGCCGGACCCTGCCTTGAAGCCGAAGGTGATCATGCCGGTGCCGCCGCCGACGCTGCCCTCGTCGATCGGCCCGCTTTCAGCCGTTTCGAGCGCGGAAAACACGTACTCGAAGCTCACATGGTGGCCGTTGATATCGTTCAGGAAGCCGTCGTAAGTCTCGCCCGCCACCGGCAGCGCCCAGGCGCTGTCGAGCGATTGCGGCAGCACCGTCTGCATCCAGCGCAACGTTGCGTCGCGGCTGACGCCGCAGGAATGGGTGTTGGTGATGGTGATGGGAAGATTGAACGCTCCGAGTTCCTCTATCAGATGCGAGCCGGTCAGTTCGCCATTGCCATTGGCGCTGAACATCCCGGCGAACGCCGGGACGGCCAACTCGCCTCTGGGCCGTGGCAGGATCGCGGTCACGCCGGTGCGTACCGGACCCTTGCCGACGACGAGCGGCCCATCCCCTGAGATCAGCGTCGTATAGCCGACCATCACGCCAGGCACATCGGTGATGGCATTGAAGCGGCCTGGCGTGCCCTCGAATGGGATCGCGAAGGCACGGGCGCGCAGTTTGCCCGAGGACGTCGCAAGATGCGGGTCGGTCATTTCTTCCTCAGAAAAGCGAACCTTGGCCGCCTGGCGCCTTGAGCTTGGCCGCGGGCTTGGCAACCGTCTTCGGCCGCGCCGTGCCACTGATGGCGACTGCATCGGCGGTGCCGTCGGCGAACTCCAGCGAAAGCGCCATCCCCGACACAACTTCTGCCGCATGCTTGACCACGGCGCCGTCCACATCCTTGACCAGCGCGAAGCCTCGCGCCAGCACGGCCTTGTGCGAGAGCGTCGCCAGCAGCCGGTCTGCCTGCGTCAGTTTTCCACGCAGACGGTCCAGCCGCCGCGAAATTGCCTGGTCCTGACGCCGCGTCAGCGCCAGCAGGGCATCGCCTTGCAGTTTCTGCCGTCTTGCGATCGGCGCCGGTGACAGTCTAGTCGCCGTGCGCGAAAACCGCGCTCGACGCTCGCGCACGATGGCGAAGAAAGCCGCTTGCGCACGGGCGAGGTCGCGGCGCGTCAGAGTGCGGGCTTCGTTCATGCGCCGCGACAAAGTCGCCGGCGTCAGCCGCTGCCCCAGAAGCCTGGCTCGCTTGCGCTCGACGCTGACCGACAGCGCCCGGCCGAGCCGGCTCGTCGCCTCGTCGAAGCGCCGCCGTGGCAGCGCCAGCAACTGGTCGGGCGAGGGCAGCGCACGGGCGGCCGCGCGTGCCGCCTGCCGCTTGCGTTCGAAATTGCGCGACAGTGCGGTCTTCAACCGCGCGCCAAGGCCGGCAAGCGTCGCTTCGAGGTCGACCTTGACCGGCACGGCGATCTCGGCGGCGCCTGTCGGCGTCGGCGCCCGTACATCCGCCGCCAGATCGATCAATGTCCAGTCGGTCTCGTGGCCGACCGCGGAAATCACCGGAATGCCCGAAGCGGCGACGGCCCGGGCGAGCGCTTCGTCGTTGAAGCCCCACAGATCCTCCAGGCTGCCGCCGCCGCGCGCCACGATCAACAGATCGGGCCGCGCGATGGCGCCGTCCCATGGCAGTGCGTTGAAGCCGTTGACGGCAGCGGTCACTTCCGCACCAGCCGTCTCGCCCTGCACCCGCACCGGCCAGACCAGCACGTGCAGTGGAAACCGATCCTTGATGCGGTGGATGATGTCGCGGATGACGGCGCCTGTCGGCGAGGTGATGACGCCGATGACGCAGGGCATGAACGGCAGACGCCGCTTGCGTGCCGCGTCGAACAGGCCTTCGGCCTGCAGCCGGCGCTTGCGCTCGTCCAGCAGCGCCATCAGCGCACCGGCACCGGCCGGCTCGAGATTGTCAATAACGATCTGGTAGTTCGACTTTCCGGGATAGGTGGTGAGCCGGCCGGTGGCGATCACCTCCATGCCTTCCTCTGGACGGAATTTCAGCCGGCTCATCGTGGTCTTCCACACCACGGCGTCGAGCCGCGCGCGATCATCCTTCAGGCAGAAATAGGCATGGCCGGAGGAATGCGGTCCGCGATAGCCGGAAATCTCGCCGCGCACCCGTACATTGCCGAAGACGTCCTCGACCGTACGCTTCAGCGCGCCGGAAATTTCGCTCACCGTATATTCGGTGGCGTTGGTGCGTGATTCGGATGCTGCGTCGCTCATCGGCCGATTGGGGGACGATTGCTGGCCGGCGTCAAGGCGGCCGTGTTCGATGTCCGCCCCAATCGCGCGATCACCAGCCCGGCAGGATCTGGTTCGGCTTGGTCCGCTTCATCTTGGCGAAGGCGAGGGCGGCGAAATCGAACGTGCCGGTCTCCTCGCCGAGTGGCACGGAAATATTGTCGAGGCTCTCCGAAATGTGGCGCGCAAGCGCGTCGACGATCTCCGGCCGCGAGGTCTGACCGCGCATGATGCCGATGCGGCAATCGGGCAGGGCGCCGAAACCGTCGGCCTCGCCCAGCACCCGCATGCCGGGCCGCAGGGCGCATTCCGGCAGCACCGAGATCGCCAGACCGGAAAGCACCGCGGCTGCGATGACGGTGGCAGAGAAGCTGGTGAACAGGATGCGATAGTCGCGGCTCTGCTGATCGAGCACGTCGGCGGCGGCCCGCCGCCAGATGCAGTTCGGCCGGCCGAAGGCCATCGGCAGGATCGGCTGCTCATGCGTCGCGTGGTTGGCCGAGGTAACCCACAGCAGCGGTTCGCGCCGCACCACTTCCGACTGGCCGCGCGCGTCGTTGTGCGTCACCAGCGCCAGGTCGAGATTGCCGCGCTTGATGTGTTCGACCAGTCCCGGCGTCGGTTCGCAGATAACGGTCAGTTCGACATGCGGGTTGGAACGGGCAAACCGCGCCATGATCTCTGGCAGGAAGCGATCGGCATAATCGTCCGGCGTGCCGATGCGGATGGTGCCTTCGAGCCGGCGGTCGTCGAAGGCGGCCAGTGTTTCCTTGTTGAGATAGAGCAGCCGCCTTGCGTAGGAGAGCAGTCTGTCGCCTTCCTCGGTCAGCCTGTTGGTGCGGCCGTCTTTTTCGAACAGCGGCTTGCCGATCCGTTCCTCCAGCCGCCGCATCTGCATCGACACCGCAGACTGGGTCCGATGCACCGCTTCCGCCGCGCGGGTAAAGCTGCCGGTGTCGACAATCGAGATGAAGGTCTGCAACTGATCGAGATCGAGCGGCGCTTTCATTGGCCTAATCCATCATTGATGCTGATGCTAAAGATTAGAAACATTCGTTGGATTAATCAATCGGGCCATGGCAAATTCCGATTGTCCACATGAAGCGAATGCATGTCGCCCAAAAGTGGGCACCGGTTTTGGGGCGACGACATGCATCATCTTAGATGAATCGAAGCCGGAACGGCCGCTGTCGCCAGCGCCCGATCGACCGGTTTCGCCCGTCCGAATGTGAAGGAGACCGACATGGCTACGTTTGATTTCGCTACCGAGACCTCGCGCATCACTTCGCGTCCGGCCGTTGCGACGCGCGTGGCCAACGCCGCTGCCAATGTTTACCGCGCCTGGAAAAACCGCCGCGCCTTTTATCGCCTCGGCGAGATGTCGGATGCCGAGCTCGCCGACATCGGCCTGACCCGCGCCGACCTGCACGTCGCTGTCGGTGTACCCTTTGGCCGCGATCCGACCGAAAGGCTTCGCGTCATCGCGATCGAGCGCGCCGAAACGATCGAGGATATTGCCCGCAAGGTGGCGTGATCGCGTGGTTTCGCCGTTCGGGCGCGTTGAACCTTTTTGAGGCACGACGCCACCAAGTTACGCAGGCTCCCCACTCCCTGCCGGATCCCCCGGCCAGCCTGCGCGCTGCCCGGTCCTCCCAGGACCGGGCTTTCTTTTTTGGGCGGCACTGATGATTGGTTGCCGGTGTCTGGTCTAGCGCCGGCCCATGCCCTGCTTGAACTGGTCGAAGATCGACTCCATGCCTTTCTGGTAGTCGTCGCGCTGCTGGGCGCCTGTCTCGAACATCTTGCCGAACAGGTCGTCAAACGGATTTCTCGGCCTGCCGCTCGGATTGGCCTGCGGCTGCGGCGCCTGGGGTTGCTGCGGCGCCTGACGCGGCTGAGACTGTTGTGCGCCACCGCCGAACATGTCCTGCAGCACCTTGCCGAGCGGATTGTCACTATAAGGGTTCTGTGTCTGCTGGGGTTGGTTCTGCGGCTGCTGTGGCTGTGGTGCACCGCCGCCGAACATATCCTGCAGCACCTTGCCGAGCGGATTGTCACCATAAGGGTTCTGTGTCTGTTGCGGCTGGCTTTGTGGCTGCTGCCCGCCGCCGAACATGTCCTGCAACACCTTGCCCAGCGGATTGTCGCCGTAAGGGCTCTGCGTCTGTTGCGGCTGCTGCCCGCCGAACATATCCTGCAGCACCTTGCCGAGCGGGTTATCCGTGGGGCCTGCAGGCTGAGGGGTCGGTGCCTGGCTGCCGCCGCCAGCCTGCCGCATCATCTGCTCGATGAGCTCGCCAAGCGGATTGCCGCCACCGCCTGCCGCATGCATCTGCCCGCCTAGCTGGTTGGTGGTCTGCTTGAATAGCCCGCCCATCATCATCGAGGCGATTGCCGGCAGCATCTGCTGCAACACCTGCTGGCTGACGCCGCTCGCCTGCGCGGCCTGGCTGGCGACGGCCCGCGACAAATCCTTCGAGCCGAATAAATGGCCCAGAATGCCGTTGCCTTCATCGAGGCCCTGCGGCGAGAAGGCCCGGCTTGCATCCTCGAAATATTTGGCGTGCTGGCCGCTGGCCATCGCCGTCATGAAGGAGCCGAGCCCATAAGGGTCGGAAGTGTTGCGCTTCAGCCCCTGCGAAAAGGCCGGCAGCAGCGCCGCGACCGCCGCCTGCGTCTGCTGCTGCGAAAGCCCGAACTGCTGGGCCAGCGCCTGCATGCCGTTGCCGTTCTGGGCCTGTGCCAGAATATCGAACAAGGAAGGCATTGTTTTCTCCTCCGGGAAAATCCTCGTTGGAGAAGCCTAGTTCGTTTCCATCACTGATTGAAGCGAATTTGCCGGACCATCGGCCAAGCGGATAGCGAAGCGTTAATACGCGTATTCCATGAACACCGGCTCGATCGAGCCGCCCCAGCGTGTGTGGTAGGCCGAGAGCATCTCTTCGGCGCTGGTGGTGCCACGCGCGACGACCTCGTCCAGCGTGTTGAGGAACGAGGTCTCGTCATAGCCGTCGCGGTTCTTGCGGCTGCGGTTCTTCAGTCCCATGCGCGAGATGACGAGCACGTCACGGGCTATCTCGCGCAATGTCGTGTTGCGGAAGGGCGCCGAAATGCCCTGTTCCGGCACCGCGTTGCGCATTGCCAGCACTTCGTCGTAGCTCCAGCTCGAGGTCAGCGCCTCGGCCGCGTCGAGCGCCGCCGCATCGTAGAGCAGCCCGACCCAGAAGGCCGGCAGCGCGCAGATGCGCCGCCACGGCCCGCCATCGGCGCCGCGCATTTCGAGAAAGCGCTTCAGCCGCACATCCGGGAACAGCGTCGAGAGATGGTTCGCCCAGTCGCCCATCGTCGGCAGCCCGTCCGGCAGTTCGTTGCGGGCAGCACCCGCCATGAACTGGCGGAAGGTGATGTGCGTCATGTCGTGGTATTGGCCATCGCGGATGACGAAATACATCGGCACGTCGAGCGCCCATTCGACATAATCGGCAAAGCCGAAATCGGGCGAGAAGCAGAATTCGAGCAGGCCGGAGCGCTGATTGTCGGTGTCGCGCCAGATCTCGCCGCGCCAGCTCTGCAGGCCGTTCGGCCGGCTTTCGGTGAAGGGCGAGTTGGCAAACAGCGCCGTCGACAGCGGCTGCAGCTTCAGCGACACCTGCATCTTGCGGCGCATGTCGGCTTCGCTTTCGAAGTCGAGGTTCACCTGGATCGTGCAGGTCCGGTACATCATGTCGAGGCCCTTGGTGCCGACCTTGGGCATGTAGCGGGTCATGATCTCGTAGCGCGATTTCGGCATTTTCGGCGTCTCGGCCAGCGACCATTTCGGGCTGCCGCCAAGGCCGAGAAAACGAATGCCCATCGGTTCGGCGATCTCGCGCACCTGCGCCAGATGCGCATTGCCTTCGCGGCAGGTCTGGTGGATCGTCTCCAGCGGCGCGCCGGACAGCTCGAACTGGCCGCCGGGCTCCAGCGAGATCGCGCCCTGGCCGGTCGGCTCGACCAGTCCGATGATGCGGCCGGCATCCATGATCGGGTCCCAGCCGAGTTTGTCCTGCATGCCTTCGAGGATGGCGCGGATGCCGCGCTCGCCGCCATAGGGCACCGGCGCATTGCCGTCGACATAGAACGGGAATTTCTCGTGCTCGGTGCCGATGCGCCATTTGTCGCGCGGCTTGTTGCCTTCGGCCAGATGCTCGACGAGTTCGTCGACGCTTTCTATCGGCCGGAAGTCGGTTGTATCGCGCGCCATAGGAGCCCTCCGCACATGACCCTGAAAATCGGCTTCGATTTTCGGAAGGGATCAGGTGCCCAATCAAATGCTACAGCGTCCTTTACGCGCCCGAAAGGACACGCGGCCACTGCCGGCGCTAGATGGACGAAATGTCAGTAGCCGATCAAGCGAAAAATCCTGAGCCAGCGGGTAATTGGAATTGATCACCAATCGCCGATTGTCGCCTGGATCAGCGCCAGTGCCGCCACCGCCGCCGTATCCGCTCGCAGGATGCGCGGCCCGAGCGGAATCGCGGTAACGAAAGGCAGCGCTCTCAGCATCTTGCGTTCCTCGTCGGAAAAGCCGCCCTCCGGTCCGACCAGCAGACCGAGCTTTCTCTCCCGCACCACCTGCAGTGCCGGCAGGGGACTGTTGGTCGATGCATCCTCGTCGCAGAAGATCAGCCGCCGCTCGCGGTCCCAGCCCGCCAGCAGGCGCTCGAATTTTTCCGCTTCGCGCAGCTCTGGCACCGCCAATATGCCGCATTGCTCGGCCGCCTCGACGACATTGGCGCGCAGGCGCTCGATGCCGGGTTTTGCCACTTGCGTATGCTGGGTGATGACCGGCTGCAGGATGCCGGCGCCCATCTCCACCGCCTTTTGCACGAGGTAGTCGAGCCGCCCTTGCTTCAGCGGCGCGAAACAGTAGACGAGATCGGGCAACGGCGGCTGCGGCCGCTGCAATGCCAGCAACTTCAGGCGCAACGCCTTCTTCGATTTTGCCGCGATCGCAGCCGACCATTCGCCGTCGCGGCCGTTGAAGACCAGAATTTCGGCGCCTTCGCCGAGCCGCAGCACGTGCGAGAGATAATGGCTCTGCTGCGGGCCGACGTCGAACTCGATGTCCGGTCCAAGCCCGTCCGGCACGAACAGCCGCTGCATCTTGTAATTGGCGCGCATCGCCGAGGAATGGGCGAGGCCATCGCCGGCGTCAAGCCTCCGCGCTGGCGTGCCAGACAGGTCTGTAGCCACGCTTCAGCACGGAAACAGTTGTCGCCGGCGTGAGCAGGCCGATTGGACCGTCGGTAAAATCGCCGAATCCCACCGGTTCGCCATAACCGCCGAAACTCCAGGGCAGCGCGGCGCCGTCAAACAGGGCGTACGCCCTGTTTCCTGACGAGATCATCGTGCCGTCCGGCAAATCCGCAAGCGCTTCCGGTTTCAGTCTCGTCGCCCGCCCGCCCGATGCCAGGCGCTCCTTGTGCAGGCGCTTGTCGAGTTGCGGCGCGCGTGACTCGGCAATGCCGAAGGCGTCGCCGAAACGCCGGACAAAATCCCTGGCCCGCTCGCGCCGGCAGAAGAAGCAGGGACGGTGGCCGGCGGCAAGTGCCGTCACCTCGTCGAGGAAAAACAGCTCGGTCCAGCCGGCCTTGCCGCCAGCCCGGTTGCGTCCCATCGGCTCGCGCCGCACGTTGCCGAATTCGCAGACGCAGATGATCCAGGCTTGCAGCGCCCAGCGCTTCTTCAACAGCGTTCTCGTCTCGGGGTCGTGAATGATGCCGCGATTGCCCATGAACAGGCCGCGCTCCGGCACGGCATGGATGGTGCCGAACGGGTCGATCCGGTTTTGCAGTGGCATAGGCGTTCCCTGTTGGCTGCAATGCTGGCGCCATGGTATCGCTCGTTGCATCAATTTCATGTCAGCAGGTTTCGATGCGGGTCTTGGTTGTCCAGAACTTCGACAATGAGGGCCTTGGCCAGATCGGCGCGGCCCTTGTCGAGGCGGGTGCCGCTATCGACCTGCGCCGTCCCTACTGCGGCGACGCGCTGCCGCAAGATAGCGGCGGGCATGACGCCATGGTGGTGCTCGGCGGCGCGCAGAATGCGCTGGACGACGAGCTCTGTCCTTATTTTCCTGGCCTGCTCGACCTGACGCGCGACTTTGCCGAGAGGGATCGCGCGGTGCTTGGTATCTGCCTCGGCAGCCAGTTGGTCGCGCGCGCCTTTGGCGGCGAGAACCAGATCGGCGGCGCGTCGGAGTTCGGCTGACACGAGGTCGCGCTCACCGCGGCGGCGCAGGCCGATCCGGTGCTCGCCGCCTTGCCTGAAAAATTCCCGATCTTCGAATGGCACGACGACACCTTTGTCTTGCCCGAGACTGCCGTGCGGCTGGCCGGCAACGCCGTCGCCGAGAACCAGGCGTTCCGCATCGGCCGCGCCGTCTATGGCTTTCAGTTCCATTTCGAGGCCGACCGGCCGATGGTTCGCGACTGGAGCACGTCCTTCGCACCGCTGATCGCCGAACGCCATCCGGATTGGGCCGTCCGGCTCGACGACGAAATGGCCCGCAACGGACCGCAAGCCGATGCCGCCGGCCTGGCCATCGCCCGCGCTTGGGTGGCGACGATCTGACGGCCCATATAGTCAACGTATTTGGCGACGTTGCATATTTGGCACGCGGCGGCAAATCCGCCGGGGATAACGCGTTTCATCCTTGGCCTGTGTCTGTCCGCCAGCCTAAAAGGCGCGCGCTCTGCATCTTGCGTGCAACCGCGATGAACCTTTCCTGTGACCCGCGCGACACACCACCGATACAGAACATGCCTAGAAGCGCGAAACCGTCAGACATTTGCGACGTATTTTGCGTTTCAACGCATTGGTAACCCGCTCGTGCATAGATGCAGGAAGCTCAACAAGAGATGACGTCCGTGAAAGCAGCCTTTTTGTCCTTTGTCATGTTGTCGGCTATCGTCTTGTGCGGCCTCGGCATTTATTCCGCCGACGCGGCCAACGACCACAATGCCGTTGACGGCTACGGCGTCACCGCCGCGCTTCGCTAGCCTCTCTGCTCATAATCCCACGCGTTTCCTACGCTCGCTCACCCGTCACTGTCAGGATATGCTTGTCCGCGCCGTCCACGACGAGCGCGGTGAGGTTTCCCGACTGCCAGGCGAGGGTGTCGACATTGACGCGGTTGCCGGTGATCTCGGGCTTGGGCACCGGCGTATGACCGTGCACCACGATTTTGGGATAAAGGCCGGTGTGGTCGTGGAAGACCTCGCGGATCCAGATCAGGTCCTGCCGGCTCTGGCTTTCCAGCGCAATGCCGGGCCGGATGCCGGCATGGCAGAAGAAGAAATCGCCGAACGTTACTGAAAAGGCCAGCGAGCGCAGGAACTCGACATGGTTCTGCGGCACGGCCTCGATCAGCGCGGCGTGCCCTTGCCGCAATGCCGCATCGGCGCGGCCAAACCAGACGCTGCTCCCACCGAGCGACACGCCATAGGACAGCGCCGTCTGGATGCCGCCATAGCGCATGAACAGCCCGTCCGGGTCGGGGACATCGAGAAAATCGAGGAAGCCGAGATCATGATTTCCGGCCAGCATCAGGTGACGCGGATCGCGTCTTTGCGCGTCGATCAGGAAATCGATGACGCCCCTGGAGTCCGGACCCCGGTCGACATAGTCGCCGAGATGGATCACGCGCCAATCGGCCGACGGTCTTTGACTGAGCTCCGCCTCGATCCGCCGGTGCATGGCGGTCAGCAAATCGAGCCGGCCGTGCACATCGCCGATCGCGTAAAGGCGCATGCCTTGCGGTCCGCGCGCCTCGTAGAAACTGATGCCGGGCTCCGTCAATGCCTGCGTCGCCTCCGTGGTCATGCCGTCACGGGACTTTAGCGCCGAAGCTGATCCTTGCCCATGTCGGTGACCAGACGCTTTCCGCACAGTGCCAGCGTTATGTCCATCTCCTTGCGGATGATTTCCAGCGCCTTGGTAACCCCTTCCTTGCCGAGTGCGCCGAGGCCGTACAGGAAAGGCCGGCCGATATAGGTGCCCTTGGCGCCGAGGCACAGCGCCTTGAGCACGTCCTGACCGGAGCGGATGCCGCCGTCCATATGCACCTCGATCGTGTCGCCGACGGCGTCGGCGATCTCTTCGAGCGCCATGATCGACGACGAGGCGCCGTCGAGCTGGCGGCCGCCATGGTTGGAAACGATGATCGCGTCGGCGCCTGTCCTGGCCGCCATCAGCGCATCCTCCTTGTCGAGTATGCCTTTCAGGATCAGCTTGCCGCCCCAGCGCTCCTTGATCCAGGCGACGTCCTTCCACGACAGATGCGGATCGAACTGCTCCTTCGTCCACGACGACAGCGAGGCGAGGTCGCCGACGCCCTTGGCATGGCCGACGATGTTGCGGAAGCTCCGGCGCTTGGTCCCGGCCATGCCGACGCACCAGCGTGGCCTGGTCGCCATCTGCCAGATGTGCTTCGGCGTCATCCGCGGCGGCGCCGAAAGCCCGTTGCGGATATCCTTGTGGCGCTGACCGAGGATCTGCAGGTCGAGCGTCAGCACCAGCGCCGAACATTTCGCCGCTTTTGCGCGATCGATCAAATCGAAGACGAAGTCCTTGTCGCGCAGCACATAGAGCTGGAACCAGAACGGCTTCCTGGTCACCGACGCGACATCCTCGATCGAGCAGATGCTCATTGTCGACAGCGTGAACGGCACACCGAATTCTTCCGCAGCCTGGGCCGCCAGCATCTCGCCGTCCGGATGCTGCATGCCGGTCATCCCGGTCGGCGCCAGCGCCACCGGCATCGTCACCTTCTCGCCGATCATGGTCGATTCCAGCGAGCGGTTGTCCATGTCGACAAGCACGCGCTGGCGAAACTTGATCTTCTGGAAATCCTCTTCGTTGGCGCGGTAGGTGCTTTCGGTCCAGGCGCCCGAATCGGCGTAGTCGAAGAACATCTTCGGCACGCGGCGGCGCGCCAGGTCCTTGAGGTCGGCGATGGTGAGAATGCTGCTCATGGATCTTTTTTCCGCTGGTTCTTCGCTGGTTCGTCGTTGAATTTTCTGGGCGGGGCCTACGGCTGTTTTCTTGCCGGCTCACCGCCACCGGGCTCGGAGCGCTGCCTGAGCCTCAGCCGCGACACGCGCTGCCAGTCGCCGCTGCGCTCGGCCTCGGCCATCGATCGTTCGACGTAGGAGATGTGGTCCATCGCCGCCTGCCGCGCCGCAGCCGGATCGCCGGCCTTGACCGCCGTGTAGATTGCCCGGTGCTGCGAAAGCAGCGCCTCGCGCGCGCCCGGCACATTAAATACCAGCCGCCGGTTCTGGAACACGCCTTCCGACAGCAGCCGATAGCAGGAGCGCAGCGTGTGCAGCAGGATGATGTTGTGCGCGCATTCGCAGATCGCGTGATGGAACTCGACGTCGATTTCCGCCTCGTCGTCGAAATTGCCGGTCCGGTGCGCCTCGTCCATACGTGCCATGATGCGGTCGAGCAGCGCCAGATCGTCCGATGTGGCACGCCGCGCCGCATATTCCGCCGCCACCGCCTCGATCTCGCGGCGGTACTCCAGATAGTCGGTCACCGCCTTGCGGTGCATCGAGATCAGGTCGGTCACCGGCTTGGTGAACAGCTGGCCGATGACATCGGCGACATGGGTGCCGCCGCCTGGCCGTGTCGTCAACAGCCCGCGCCCTTCCAAGGCTTTCAAGGCATCGCGCAGGATCGGCCGCGACACCTCGAACTGGCGCGCCAGTTCGCGCTCGCCCGGCAGCCGGTCGCCGGTGCGCAGGACGCCTTCGAGGATCAGGCTCTCGATCTGCTGCACCACCTCGTCGGCGGTGCGCGAATGCTCGATCCGGGAGAAAATGTCGCTCAAACGGGATGCCTGGGGGTTGAACCGATGTCGCGCAAGATAAAGCCGGCGTCGCCAACTGGTCAAATTATTTATCCAATTCGCCGGGGGTCGGGTCCGTTTCACAGCCGCGGCGCCATATCATCTTCAGCTAAATTGGGCGTTTGCGTCCCCTGGCGATTGCCTCTAGAGGGACATCATTGCCAAGGGCTCACAGAAGCCCGGGGGACCAGCCGTGCCAGACGCCGACCCTTCCAACCTCGAATTCCAGCTGCGCGCCAAAGCCGTGGGCGGCACCGTCATGGGCTTTCCGGCGCATGAAGGTCGGCCGGGCGCGCTCGGCGAGGTCCACGCCCGGCCGCAGCCGCTGGTCGAAAAGCCGCGCGTGCTGGTGCAGCTTTCCTTCATGACCGAAGCTGGATCCGGGATCGATCAGGCCGTGCTTTCCGAATTGTCGCGACGCCTCGGCATCGCCGCGCCCGACCCTCACGCCCGCCACCACGCGATGAAATGGGGCAAGGGCTCGCTGCGCTGGGAACGCCACACGGAATTCTCGACCTATCTCTGGGAAGGCCCGCTCGCCGAAAACGGCAGGGGGCAAGAAGACACACCCTTCGGCAACGGGTTTTCGCCGCCGGGCACGGTGATTTCCGGCATCAGGCTGGAGATCCGCAAATGGACGCCGGCGAACGAAAAACTGATCGCCGGCTTCGACCCGACCAGCCTGTGCTATTCGCTGGTCGAGCGCGGCAACGCGGCCATCGTCACCGATTTCCGTCAGGATGGCGACGGCTTGACCCGCATGCTGGTGCTCGACCGCGGCCTGACCCCGGCGCGCACCGGGGCACTGTCGCAGCGGCTGATCGACATCGAGACCTACCGCACGCTGGCCATGCTCGGGCTGCCGCTGGCCCTGACGCTGTCCGGTCGGGCCCGCCGCATCGAAGACAGGCTGGCCCAGACCACGTTGGAAATGAAGGTCGCCGAGACCCGCGACAGCCAGACGCTGCTTGCCGACTTGACCGAGCTGGCCGCCGAGCTGGAGGCCGATGCCGCCTCCAGCCTCTACCGCTTCGGCGCCAGCCGCGCCTATGACGGCATCGTGCGTGAACGGCTGGAGGCGCTCGACGAAGAGGCGGTGCCCGGCTACGACACCTGGGGCGGTTTTCTGCAGCGCCGCGTGGCGCCGGCGATGCGTACCTGCCGTTCGGTCGAGGAGCGTCAGGCCAATCTGTCGACGAAGCTCACCCGTGCCACCACACTGCTGCGCACCTGGGTAGACGTCGAGGTCGAGAAGCAGAACCGCGATCTTTTGGCATCGATGAATAATCGCGCCCGCCTGCAATTGCGGCTGCAGCAGACGGTGGAGGGGCTCTCGGTCGCCGCGGTTTCCTACTATGTCGTCGGCCTCATCGGCTACGTCGCCAAGGGCGCCTCGATCTTCGGCCATGCCTTCGCGCCGGAAATGGTCACCGCCGCCTCGGTGCCGCTCGCCGTCGTGCTCGTCTGGTGGGGCGTGCGCCGCGTCCGCCGCATGCACTCCGAACCAGGCAAGCAGCCGGGCGAGTAATGTGGGGCGCAGCGGCAGATTGCCGCTGCGGAAGGCTGTCCCGGCCATAGGCCTCTCATCCCGGCCAACGCGGCATTTGCAAGCGACCACTGTCGCTGGTAAATGATTTTTACCAGTCGATCGAAGGAGGCTGTCGATGTCCGGCCTTGCCATGCCGAAACCAGACGACGCCACGATGCGCCGGCGCGACGAGATCGTCGCCGATATGCGCATCATCGTGCCGGGCGAGGGCGTCGTCGACGCCGCCAATGCCATGCGCGCCTTCGAGAGCGACGGGCTCACCGCCTACCGGCAATTGCCGCTCGTCGTTGTACTGCCGCAAACCGTGGCCCAGGTCTCGCGGGTGCTGAAATATTGCAGCGACCGCAACATCCGCGTCGTGCCGCGCGGCTCCGGCACCTCGCTCTCCGGCGGTGCGCTGCCGCTCGAAGACGCGGTGCTGCTGGTGATGAGCCGCTTCAACCGCATCCTCGAGATCGATTTTCAGAACCGCGTCGTCGTCGCCCAGCCCGGCGTCACCAATCTCGGCATCACCACCGCCGTCGAGCAGGAGGGCTTCTATTACGCCCCCGATCCATCCTCCCAGATCGCCTGCTCGATCGGCGGCAATGTCGCGGAAAATTCCGGCGGCGTGCACTGCCTGAAATACGGTCTCACCGCCAACAATGTGCTCGGCATCGAGATGGTGCTGATGAATGGCGAGGTGGTGCGCCTCGGCGGCAGCCATCTCGACGCGGAAGGCTACGACCTGCTCGGCGTCATGACCGGCTCCGAAGGACTGCTCGGCGTCGTAACCGAGGTCACCGTACGCATCCTGAAGAAGCCGGAGACGGCGCGTGCCCTGCTGATCGGTTTCGCGACCAGCGAGCAGGCCGGCCAATGCGTTGCCGACATCATCGGCGCCGGCATCATTCCGGGCGGCATGGAGATGATGGACCGCCCGGCCATCCACGCCGCCGAGGATTTCGTCCAGGCCGGCTATCCGCTCGATGTCGAGGCGCTGCTGATCGTCGAGCTGGACGGGCCGGGTGTCGAGGTCGATCACCTGATCGGCCTGGTCGAAGCCATCGCCTATAGGAACGGCTCGACCATATGCCGCATTTCGCAGTCGGAGCAGGAGCGGCTGAGCTTCTGGGCCGGCCGCAAGGCGGCTTTCCCGGCGGTCGGCCGCATCTCGCCCGACTACTACTGCATGGACGGCACCATCCCGCGCAAGGAACTGCCGCGCGTGCTCGCCGGCATGCGCGAGCTGTCGGAGAAATACGGGCTCGGCGTCGCCAATGTCTTCCACGCCGGCGACGGCAATCTGCACCCGCTCATCCTCTATGACGCCAACGTGCCGGGCGAACTCGACAAGGCGGAGAGTTTCGGCGCTGACATATTGCGGCTCTGCGTCAAGGTCGGTGGCGTGCTGACCGGCGAGCACGGGGTCGGCGTCGAGAAGCGCGACCTGATGCCGGAAATGTTCAGCCAGATCGACCTCGACCAGCAGATGCGCGTCAAATGCGCCTTCGACCCCAACCATCTTTTGAATCCCGGCAAGGTCTTCCCGCAATTGAGGCGATGCGCCGAGCTCGGGCGGATGCACGTACATCGCGGGCAAGTGGCGTTTCCGGACATTCCGAGGTTTTGAGGGGATGACAGCTCAGAATGGGGGTTCCTCGCCCCCGCAAAGCGGCTAGGGCATATACACATCTCGCAGAGCCCATCCATCGGCACAGGCACGGAAGTAGGCCAGGCCGTTGTAGAAGGTGATTGGTCCC
>NZ_JAMYSY010000041.1:0-54628 GCF_040322175.1 Mesorhizobium sp. M0185
GGTGAGTTGACGACAAAAAACATTCGCCAAATCAACCGAATGTACCACCACGCGATTGTCGTGGATAGGAACGCGATCGGCGGCTAACGGAACGTCGCATATGCGCCGTGACGACGGGCGGCCAGCAATCGTAGCGTAGAGTGTTGACGCGCCTTCCTTGCCGTTGAAGCTCTCGATGAAGCCGTATCCGGCATGATGTTCTTGGTGCCATCGTTTGTTCGGTCGTCAGGTTCGTTAAGCTTGGCGCATCCGGGCATCCGGGCCACGGGGCACCGGGAGCACGCAAGTGCGGGCAGGCCGTCGTATGCAGATGAACTGCGAGTTCGAGCACATTATCTGGCCGCCCCTACGACTCGCCCGGATGCGCTGCGAGTGCGGATCCGTATTTGTCGTGTTGCCCGCTCGCTCCCTGTTCGTGACCAACGATGGAGGGAACCGTGCGTATTATCGGCATGGACATACACCGCGTAACCGCCGAGGTCGTGTCGTTGCTTGATGGCAAGATCGTCAAGCTCGGCCGCGTTCAAATGCTGCGCAATAAGCTCGAGGAGTTCGCCAGGAAGGAACTCACCCACGATGATCATGTGGTGATCGAGGCCACGGGCAATGCTGCTGCCGTCGCTGAAGTGCTGTCGCCCTACGTCGATCGGATCGTGATCGCCAATCCCAAGCAGGTGCACATGATCGCGCACGCGAAGGTGAAGACTGACACGATCGACGCCACTGTCCTTGCGAAGCTCTACGCCTCGGGCTTTCTGCCGGAGGTCTGGGTTCCGGATCCGGGGACCCTTGCCCTCCGAAGACAGGTCACCAGGCGGACACAGCTGGTTCGCCAGCGTTCGCGGCTGAAGAACCTGATCCAGTCAATCCTCCACACCCACCTGATCCCGCCGTGTCCGCATGGGAACCTCGTCGGGATCAGCGGGCGCAAATGGCTGACGAGGCAAATATTGCCTGCGGATGAGCGCGCCGCCATCGAGCGCCACCTCGGCTTGATTAACCAGATCAACGAGGCGTTGACGGTGGTCGAGGCGGATATCGCCGTACATGCCCTTCAGGATCCGACAATCCGCCGCCTGATGACGTTGCGCGGCGACGTCACCGTGGCTGCGAGCGTTGCCGCGGCAATCGGCGACATACGGCGCTTCAGCGATCCACAGAAGCTCGTTGACTATCTTGGCCTCAATCCGAGCGTGCGGCAGTCCGGTGAGGGGCCAGCCTATCACGGGCGCATTACGAAGCAGGGCCGCGGCCATGCGCGGGGGATGCTGGTCGAGGCGGCATGGGCGGCTGTGCGATCGCCAGGACCTCTTCGCGCCTCCCACAAGCGGATCGCCTCGCGCCGCGGGAAGCACATCGCGGCCGTCGCCACTGCGCGCAAGCTTGCAATGATCATCTGGCACATGCTGAGCAAGGATACGGCAAAAAAGCCCCGGCGCTGGGTCGTTGCGCCGAGGCTTTGGGCACGTACAAGCTACACCAACATGTCCGTTTATAAACGTGTGCTAATAGCGTAAAAAACGG
Organism: Mesorhizobium sp. M0185; assembly: GCF_040322175.1. NCBI lineage: Bacteria > Pseudomonadati > Pseudomonadota > Alphaproteobacteria > Hyphomicrobiales > Phyllobacteriaceae > Mesorhizobium > Mesorhizobium sp. M0185. The sequence goes on from NZ_JAMYSY010000041.1 coordinate 1,525, forward strand.
TGAACCACGCACAGACGGAAGGGCGCACGCTCAAAGCTGGGGTGAAGCGGCAATATCAGTGATGACAAGTTGCGCACCCTGATTGTTCCACCTAGCTTTCGACCGAATGAGGGGACGAGGATGCCGGCTGTGTTGATTTGCCAAGATGATGTACTCCGTCACCGCTCATGCCGATGAAGGGAGCCGGCTCGAACCGCAAATCTCGAAATGTTTAGTGATGGCCACTGGGACCCCGCACATTCGGGGATTCAAAGCTGATTTTCAGGTGGTGCTAAGCACGGCCGGCAAGGTGGAGACGATCACCGTTATGCTAGGTATGCTCATACATCGCGCTTTGCTCTGAGTGGCGGCCCAGCAGCTTGGGTTAGGGGGGCCGCTGGGCCTGACCAGCGAGCGTTCGGGAATGCTCGACTGGCTGGTTAGTATTTTAGATAAATCTAATATAATCGAACCATGCGAACGAAGTACGCGGCGGTAAGAAAGTGGCTGGCGTCCGATTCACTTACCGCGCGGTTTTGCCTTGGGTTCTGGCGAGCTTTCGGAGGGGTTTGCAGCCAATTTTGCAGATCGCCGATCTGTTACCCACAGGGACTTTTTCCTCGCCACCAAATCGTCACGATCGCCCTCAGCGGTCGCTCGGCTAAGCATCGCAGCTATGGCGTAGTCGGCTCTGTTGGTTCGATAGTCTTCTTTTTGGACAGTCATCGTTTGCTCCCAGTTTCATAGCCCCTCTTTTTGCCCTGGCGGGGAGATTAACTGCCGGTGTATTACGCGAGTCAATCGATTAAACGACCACTCCGCAGTCGCGAGGGCGGGAAGCAAGCCGACAATTTTAACGTTGAAACGGCGAGTGCCGGCAACACAGCCGCCCTTTCGTCGGGCTGCGTTGATCGCGTCCATGTTGCCCTTCAGCTCGCGAGCTTGGCTTCACCTGCCTTGATGTCTGTGTCGTCCATCATGCTGCCAACCGGCAAGCCAAGCCAAAACACGCCATCCACGTCATGGCGGGCCGTCCTGTGTTGTACGGCCATTATCGGCACGAGGTCGGAAACGTTCGGCTTCCAACTGGCTGCAGGACTTGCCCGCGTATACGCTGGACGAAACCAGCACGGGCTTGATGTCGGCTGGGCGAGTAGCGCAGCCCGACAAAACGCTGATGGCTACAAACGCACATAACTTGATTCATGCTTCCCCCAAAATGCCCGCGGCTAGCAGGCGCTGAGGGGAGGACGAAGTCTATTTGCCTTGACGGCATGCGGAATATATTCCTATTTTGCGGGATGCCGCACCCTCGCCGACACGAAGCCGTTTCCGAATATCACCTCGCCAAAATTGAACGACAGGCGTGGCTTCTGACGGTAGAACTCCGCGACGCGCAGTTGTCGCTCAAGCCATTTGGCGAGCATTGGGAAGCGATCGACCATCTGCATCGGGACATAAAGCGGGCGCTCAATCTGCTTAACAATAGGCCGGCGGACTACGAGGAGCCGCATTTCGCGCCTATGTCGCGAGGGTGAAGAACTAGCCTGTCAGTTTAGTGAAGTCGTGGCGCCGCGCGCGAACATGTGCCAGCAAATTCGTTTCGTTTACGACCCCTGATTGAAAGAGATTCAGCGTGGTCGAGGCCAGAATCTGACCGTCTATCGGGGTGCTGTACCATTTGGCGTCGGCGGTTACCTGGTCGACAACCCGCTGGCAGATCGCCCGATCTTTAGGTCTAAGGAACTGACTTTTCGGTGCTCGTAGCATCTCGACGCCTTGAAACGGGGAGTCACTGTCTCCCGCGGTCTCCGAGCATGGACCCTAAACGCATTCAGACGGAAAATTGCCATTCGTTTGAGTGGTACCGATGTCGCGTGGATAAGCGGCGGTCCGCGAGCTAATCCACCATGTCGCGCAGCGGCTTCTTGCGCTTTGGCGTCCTGTACTTCTCGACCAGCCTGACCTTGTCGATGTCGATCGTCACCAGTGGTGCCAGATCGACGGTCACCCTGCCGCCTTCCTCGTCTACGCGCGTGATCTCTCCGGTAAGCTCGATCTGCTGCCCCTTCTTCACCTTGGTATGATCGATGATCGAATGCGGAAAGCTATAGCTCGGAATCGAAACGTTTACGCACTGCTGAGGGACCCGTTTGCGAAGGCGGCCGGGATCGCCACCTCGTCACGAATGGAAATTCCGCGCGCCGTTCCATGAGTCTGGTGCGCTCGGTGCCTTACTCAAGATATTGCTAATTATGGATGAGCCCGCTTCCTCCAATCGATGGATGAAGCCGATCGTGGGCCGGTGCTATTTTGATGCATCGCGCGACTTACCCGACAAGAGCTGGCTCCAGGGGCAAAATATGAGCAAGACGACTCTCATTGCTATCGCAATCCTCGCGATCAGTGTCGGCTGTGCCGAAGCCAAGGACCGTAAGGTCGAAACCGCGACGCTCGGCACGTACGCCAATTCGAAGAACCTGCCGGTTTGTACCGCGGCAAGCTCACTCTTCGAAGTCCTCGGTGATAAATGTTTTCTCGTCACAGGTTCGATGATTTATGGCGACATCGCCGAACTCTCCCGGACAATCACTTTGAGTTGGTAGCCGAAGCAACAACCTCCCAGCGCGGCCTCCATTCTCCGGTATGAAGTTGCGTCACAGGGGCTGCCTTCGCCCAGATATCGACCCAGTCGTCGCGCGTCGCCAATACCGGCGCAATCCCCAATCACCACGGGCCTCTCCAATATTCTTATGCCGTCCGCACCTGCGGTCGAGCGTGTCGCGCCAACACAGCAGCGCCTCTGCATCATTTGGGCAACCCAACGCATAGCTCCGGTCCGGAAACTCGCTTACGCGTTTCATCGTCCATTCGGCAGTGAAAAATTAGGCCGACTGGCAGTGCTCAGAATCGCGTAGCTGTCCTGCGATCCGCTCGGAGAGGATGGCGAGTGGTTGCGGCGACTGCGCCTCAAGCTGGCTGGCGACCGCCGTCTACAGCCCGCTGCTGCGGAGCGGCGCTGACGCTGCGTTCGTCCGGACCGTCGCAAGACCGCTTGATTGTATCCGGCCTGGAGACAGACAACCGCCGGCGCAACCTCACCTGAAAGCAAAAGACAATATCGATGACCTCCAACAGCTATGCTCCCAAGGGTTCAAGCGCCCGCAAACATTCACCATGCCAATTTCGCCATCGCCGCTTCGATAATGACGGCGCCATCAATTTCATGGAGCAAGCTTTGCCGCCAAGGGGGTTCTGCCCGATGGCGGCGACCAAGCTCGTGCATACCTCGATCACCACACCAAGACCCTGTACCTCCTACTCAGGGGAGAGATACACGTTGGCCTCCTTGGCAGCCGCCTCAAAGGCTTCACGCACCTCTTGGGGGGAGGCGCTGCCCTCGAACGCATCGACGCAGGATTGGACCGCCTTGGTCCACTTCGGGCCCTTTGTGTCCCACCCCATGAGTTCCTCGGCGGCTCCCTCGACGTGGCTGACCCCATTGCGAATGCCCGGACGTTTCGTCTTCACGTAGACCGGGAGCGAACCAGAGAGGACCCATAAGGGGGAACTTAGAGCGCCAAGAGCCCGCTGACCAACCCCGCTTTAGCCGCAGCTAAGGAACGATGTAGGCCCTCGCGGGTTTAGAGCTTGCAGCGGTCGATTCTTGGATGTGCAGCCGCTGTGGAGGTCCGTCGCCTTTCTCACGGGCGGCGGGCTCCTTTCGCGAAGGCGGTGTTGGTCAGAGAACCTTTACCGCAACTCAAGTTAGCTACTTGTCATTGGGGGGAGTAATGTCCCTCCTCTTTTGCAGCAGCCAGGAATGCCTTGCGGGCCTCCTCGGGTTCCATCTCATCGAAAATCACGGCCATGCAAACGCGCACCGCGAGATCCCAGCAAGGGCCACGCTTGGTCCACTTCATCAGCTCCTCGCCGGCTGTCTCGGCGTTGTTGACGTTGCGAATGAACCCGGGACGCTCGGTCTTGACGGGGACCGGAGGGTTGAACCAGTGGCGAGCCATGAAGGGGCCTTAGGGCGGCTAGCGGGTTTCCTCACTATAAACCGGCTCAGCGACGAGGACGGCTAACCATTTGTTAGGGATGGTCTGAGTCCGTGACGGGTGTTTCCAAACGTTCATCGACGTTTGTCCGAGCGGTCGGTACGAAGCCGGTATGCATCATCTTCCGGTGGGTGTCGCCCTAGTCATTTCGCTTGTAGTCGGTCTAGCCGTTGCGGCGATCGCCTCAAAGGACCATTCGGAAATCTGCGGCATCCGATGCTTATTCGTCCTCGGCGAGAGCGTTAATGTGAGGGCTGTCACGCCAAGGCCGGAATGTCGAGAATGAATGGCAGCACACGGTCGCCATTGCCAGGTCACGACAAGCGAAGTTGGCTGACAGCTACTCCTGGGCGTCGAAAGCCACGCAGAGGCCCATGGCAGTTGCTGCCTCGACGATCGCCTCGGTTAGTTCTTCGTCGGAGGCCACCAAATAAGGCGCAGCCTCCCGAGCTTCGCGTAGTGCCGCTTTGATCGAGACCGTGTCGCGACGGTCCGCCCTGTTGAGGAGTACAGTAATTGCTTGTTCTAGAAACGGACCGACCCTTCGCGCGACGCTCATCCAGCCCTCCCCAGGGACACGCCGAAGGGTGACTCTACTCCCTACCTGAGCGGCATCAAGGCCATGTACGAATTGTACAAATTGGTACGGCGCTGGGCCGCGACAGTCAGGAATGTTTGTAGAATTTCTGTGGTGGGGATCGGACACCGGCTCGCCATGCTCCTCCTCGATCCTATTGACGCGCCTCGAGCCGCCTTTCTCCCACAATCCCAGGTCGGTCTGTCCTGACGTACACCGCAGGGGAGGACCAATGGGTTGCCATGAGGCTATTCGCGAAGGTCGAACGCGACGAACATGCCAAAGGTTGGGGCAAGATCGACAATAAGCTCCACCAGCTCGCAGTCACTTTCTGCCAGATGCGGGCCGTCTCGGCGCACCGCTGCGATAGTCTCTTTGACGGAGATGATGATTTGGCCGCGCCGGGCTCGTAAAATCAGCTCTTCAACAAGCTCATTGGCAGTCACTTTGATGGGTCGGCAGTTCGTCCAAACGTTCATACCAGGCCTCCCACCTCAGCGAGAACCCACGCGGAACATTCATGACCCTCTGTCGGGAAAAATCAAGGGAATGTTTGTAGGAAATTTCCAAGAGGGGATTAGAGAACAAGCACGCAGCGAGCCTCTGTACTCTTCCGCTTTGACGCTCACCCAGCCGGCTAGGGACCTTCTTCCGTCGGGGCCTGTTTGGCCCGATCAATAGCCGCAAGTAATGACTGTAGGGTTGGCGGCAGTTCTGGTTCGACCCCCAGATTTAAGAACGTTTGTACGTGATGCCGATAGCCTTCGGAACGGATCAGTTTCCGAAACGCTTCGGAGACAGACTGATGGTCTGCTTTGTTGCTCGTTGTCATGTTCGGGAAGTCCGTCCCAATGAGCCGCAACTCGCCCGCAACGAAAGGGTTCCATCAGGAGGTCGGAATATTTGGTAGAAATTTCTGAGCGGGAGATCGGATAACTGGCTCGCGCGAAGACCCCCGTTGCTCGAGCGCATTACCTTCACCAACTACTTCGCGCGCGAGATTGCGTTGCCGGTCCGTGTCGACTTCGATGCCGATTTCCGAGACATGTTCGCGGTGCGCGGCACCACGCGTAGCCATCGCGGTCGTGCCCATGACGCGCTGATTGGTGAGGCAAGCGTCACATTTCGGTACGAAGGGCTTGATAATGTGGGGCGCCAGTCGGTCATTGCGGAGCCGGATCAGGTGCATTCCAGTTACGCCGAGTTCCGCATTGTCGTGCCGAGCCGTGACCGCAGGATCCTCCATCTGGATGGTCGGTCACGGCGAAGAGATTCCGTCCAGTGACCGGTTTCGTGCCGCCGCTGCGCGAGCGCGATGTGCGATTCGCTCAAAGCGCCGGCAAGGCGCCACCGTTTTCAGTTCCGGACGCGTATTCAATGACTGGCTGGCCCGCACACGTGCCGACATCGCGCTCCTGACAACCGACCTCGAGACGGGACCATACCCGTATGCCGGCATTCCATGGTTCTCAACCGCCTTTGGTCGCGACGGAGTCATTTCCGCCTTGCAAATGCTCTGGCTCAATCCCGAGCTTGTCCGTGGCGTGCTGGCGTTTCTCGCCCGCTACCAATCGACCGAGACTTCCGTCTTCGGAGACGCGGACCCAGGCAAGATCATGCACGAAACGCGCAAGGGCGAGATGGCCGTGCTTCGCGAGTTGCCGTTCGGCCGACAGGACCGGAGACGAGGACTTTGTCGATCGCATTTGGGAATCACTGGGTGCTGCCACGGCTTCGATGGAAGAGGTCGGAGCCCGCAACGGGGAGGGGTTCGTTACCTACAGCAGGGCAGCGGATACGGGCCTCTTCAATCAGGGCTGGAAGGACAGTGCCGATGCGACTTCCATACCGACGGTACTATTCCCAAGTTCTGTTGGCGCCGCGCGCGCGATCGCATTTCGAGGCAGTGGAGCGCATGGCCCATGACAGGTTCCTCGCACGCACCATGAGCCGCGCTCACCGTCTGTCGACCTGGTTGCCGCCGTGCTTGAGCGCGAGTGGTGCCGGTGGCCTGAAGGTCGCGACGAATGAACCGCCGGCCCAGTTCAACTCGCACGACGTCCTTCAAAGCTGGGGGGATTGATCTTCACCAAGCGGTCTGCGGCCTCGACCGCAGTTCGTATCCTGCTGCACAGCGCGAGATTTTCGGCCAGCATTTCTTCAGTGCGTTGAAGTGCGAGCTCGGTCCGGTGGATGCGCTGCCTGGCATTGGCAACTTCCGATGTCAAAATATCGACCGCCATCCCGTGGCCGTGGGGTTCCATAGTGTCCATGGGTTTCTAATACATGGGGGGCGATATCGTTCCATGATGTCGGGCGAAACGGCGGGCCGCAGAAAAGCGCGATAGGCCGAATGACCAATGCGCTCCCTGTCAAAACAGCGGACGCTGAGGAAGATCACAAGGGAAGCACTAAGGCGCAACTCAACCTCAAAGCGAGCGGTCCGTTCTTTTGGAATTTTGTGGGCTGGTCGACAAATTGCACGAGGTTCCCTGATATGACAGGCACTCTGACCCTGTCGTTCCCAGTCAGGCAAATGTCGCCGTCGTCTCGACGGACCAAAACCATCACCTTTCGGACCGATCACGTGACGATTCGCGACGGCATGAAAAGATGACGGCGGCACCCGCTAGCGGGTGCCTTGTCGGTGCTGCAGGCCGCAGGCCGAAGCAAGGGGGAGGCCGGTTTTCTGCTTGTGGGGAACAGCGCCCTTTATTCCCCAGCCCAATACCGAGCAGGTGCGCGACAAACGCAGGCGTGATGAATGCGAGCAGTTCCACACGAGCAGAGCGACCCCACCAGCGCCGCATCCTCGCGACGACTCGGACCGTCTCGAAATGCACGAGCACTGTTTAAACCATCAGGACGGTGGAGAGGGCGAGAGCAGTAGCTATTCTGAAATCTCCAACGATGGTCGGCAAACCGATAATGGAAGCGAGCAGTCAGTCGGCGCCAGAATGGTTGTCGGCCACCTAAGTCGAAGAAATTCTGGAGGAGGAACAAGGCGTCCAAAGAACGGGGTCAATCACCGCCCAGCATACGGCTACCAGGTGTGGTTCAGGGGATTTAGCCGTAGTGCCAGTGCGGCTTTGGCTCGGTGCCGGTGAACATGACGCCGATGCGGTCTTCGCGACGCCAACGAACCACCGCCTTGTAGGCGATGCCGTCGGTCGGCACATAGAGCAGGAATTCGTCGGGGACGCGAGCGTCGATCGAGGCCTTCAGTTCGGCGCCGCCGGCATGCATGTTGCGCACCGTGCACGTGACCTCGGAATGGGTCATGCCGGTCAGGATTGTTGCGCCCTTGAAGACGCGCTGCCTGCGTTGGCGCCTCTGTTCGTCTTCAGCCATTTCGCCTAATTCCCGGCGTCTGTCGCTTCGTGTAGCTTTTGGTCTGCCAGATAATTGAGCTTGGCTGATGAACATAGCGTTATCGTCAGAGGCGGCGTGACATGCGGGATCGGTTGTGGAAGTACGTTTCAGGAGCATGCCGGCCTCCTACCAAAGGGCTTGCCAAGGCCGCCGGCGACCCCAATGGGTCAAGCCGGGGATCAAAGCCCGCGTGAAGCACCTTGCGGCAAGGAAGAGCTTCGCTGCAGGTTTTTTGATGGAGAACTAGCTGCGGCGTCCGACTAGAATGAGCCTTATGTTCCAATCAAAGGAACCGTGACGGTTGTCGCATAATTAATCGGATACCGGTCGAAATACGGGAATTCGATCACGAACGCATATTTGGCGGTCAGATGGGCCATTCGAAAGCCGCCGCTGGGGGCGTCGATTGCTATTGTTATGTCGACATCGCTTAAGCCCAAACTCAGCAATTTTGCCGTGGCTATCGCTTTTATCTCGGCTTCGGTCAGCGAGTTCTTCATTTGCAGCGCTCGTGAGGACGTTTCCAGAGTATAGCGAACACTCGACATGGCATTCAGAGCCCAGCCGAATGCGAAGATGCCGATCAAAAGCATTATCAGAATAGGCGCGATCAGCGCGAACTCCAGTGCGGCTCCGCCTGATGCCTCACGTATGAAGGCTCTCCCTTTAGCGAACACGTATCACCTGTTTGTGGCTGAGCTCGCGCGAGAGGGAAAACTCGCCAAAACTGAAGGGCGGGAGCCAGGTGGCCGTCGCCTGTATTTCGACGAAAACCGCGGGAGCTTTCAGACTGTCGCACAGGACAGATGGATCGACCACGGTGATCCCGCACATATATTTCCGGCTCAGCGTCACCTGCGCGTCATCGGGATGATTATCCCAGCTCGAAAGGGCGACGGCTTGGGTAGCCGTGTCGTCGGCTGCCCCTTGCATCACGAGGTTCGCCGCCGTTTTGACGCCCGCACGCATCGACAGCGCGCTTGATACGAAAGACCAGCCGTTAATGACGCCAAGAAGTACCAGGCAAAGGATCGGCACAATCAGCGCAAACTCTACCGCAGCAACACCCGAATCGCTCCGGAAGATCCGGACTGATAACCGTTCCACGAAGATTACTCCACAAGCCGAACGGATTGCGTCGCCGGAATATTACGCATTCCGAGGCTCGTGCAATCCTGGCTGATGCTCGTGTTGCCGGACCACTGCAAGGTACCGGCGACGACCTGCGTGCAACCACCCTTGCCAGAAAAATTGCCGAGATAATTGACGTCCTGTGTTGGAAAATACAGAGCGCCGGTCAAAAGCGAGTCCGCCGTGCCATTGAACGTGTTCGATCCCGTCAGGTTACCTCTGTCGCCGTAAAACAGGACACCGGAATACGTGCCCGACGTGGGTGCACTAAGCTTGACGGTGGCGTTGCCGTTCATGCTGACGCCCGAGCTGCCGGCCAGATAAATGATGACTCCGGCGCCGGAAACATTGGCGTTCGCGTTCGCCTTGAAATCACCGCCTTGAATGACGTACACGCCGGGCGCGAGCGCAACATTGCCGCTCAAGCTCAGCCCGCTGCAGTATGTCCCGGGGTTCAGGGTCGACAATTTCGAATTTTGACAGGGGGTTGTGGCTGGTGGCGCCAGCAGGTCGGCAAAGGGATCACCAGCGGGTAAGGCCTGGGTTATCGGGCTGGCGCAAACAGTCGTCACAGGGTTGTTCAACGAAACACCGCCGGCCGATATCAGGCAGTCGGCCTGAAGGTTTGCCGATCCCTGAAGCTTGATCGCATCGGCGGCAATGGAATTGGACATGACGGAGCAGCCGGTCATTTTTATGGTCGAACTGCCGGAAAACAGCGCCGCTCTCGGGGCGGAACGATTGAGCGACAAAGCGCAGGCCTTTGAGGCGTCAGTGATAAAAGCCACCGCTCTTGCCCGTGCGCCGATCGCGTTTTGCGTGAATATCGATGTGAAAAACCGATCGAGGGTCTGATGAACGATGACCTCGACGGCCTTTTGGGCGACATTCGGGCCAGAGGACGGGGGAGTGAAGATTTCGATTGTGCCTGTTGACGGGTCCCAGCCGTTCGTCGTCGCTGACAGTGTCGCGGCGGCGACTATCGTTGGCTTGTCAGATCCCGAAACCTTTTCCAAAGCGCCAGCATAGGCTGCCGCATCCGCCACCGCCTGTAATTTCAGGCTGCTAAAATACCAGTAGGAGGTCTCGATACCGAGACCCGCTGCGCCGACGACAATCGGCAAAGATAGGGCAAAAATAGTAGCAACGTTGCCGCTCGTCCCGACGCCTCGTCGCAAACACCGAACCAACCGCCTCGATATGGGGCGCCCCATTTCCATGGGGTATTTAACGAAAGATGGATGAAGGAATGGCTAAGAATTGCGCTCCATTTGATATATCCGCTCCTTGGCGCGGCCGGCACAAGTTTCCGCGGCCGCACTCGGCGAGCACGCTGCTGGTCGCTGGCCCTCTCTTCAACCGGCGGCGCCAGTCGCGTATCGGGTTAGCGTTTCCAGTCTCGATGATTGACTTTGCGAGTGTTTCGCCCTCGTGGATGGGCTAACGGCCATAGCCGCGACAAATGAAATCAGATTTGCGCCAGCGCAAAGCGTGCACGGCAAGCAGGCCTCACCTGCACGCGCTCCACTTTGACAAGCCTAGGCGCCAATTGCACGGCGCTTCCAGGAGTTCCACCTCGAGCTATGTGCGCTCTCGCGCGAAACAGCGCGCCCCCTTGCCAGGCCTTCGAAGCAATCCGTCGCTGAGAACACGCGCGACTCACGAGCGTTTCAATGGAGGGGAGTTGGTTGCCACGCTCGATGTTGGAGATACTTTCCAGTTGCGGCCGATGCGATCGACCATTGGTTTGGACGCGTACATGCCGTTCGCAGGCGGCTTGTGGGCGCGACGTGAACGGAAAAGAAACGTTTCCAACATTAGATTCCGCGATTCGAATGAATCTCGCCTGTTCGGCATAGTCGCAACGCGGTGCTGGGCTAGTCGTGCCAACAAATCAATTAGCGCCCCTGGCGGAACTGAGCCCGATGAACAGCTTGACGATACGCCGCCGCATACTCGCCAGTTTCGCGGCCGTTCTGGTTGTCATGTCGGTTATGGCCATCATTACATACGTTTGGTTTCTCCAGACGGAGCAAGAAGCGACCAGCGTGGAAAAGGAAACTCTTCCGGACCTCTATCACAGCACCCAGATCATGATGGGACAGATGGATGCCCATAGTCTTCTCCAGGAATATGCTCTTCAGGACAATCCTGCCGACAAACGGGCTTTCGAGGCTACCATCAAGGCGAACCGCGACGCCCTGCAACGGTCGATGGACGAGTATGAAGAGACCATTGAGTCCGATTTGGACAAGCAGAACTACGCTGTCGTCAAGGACCTCGCCGATCAATTCCGCCAAGCCGAAACCGCCGTACTGGATGCCAGTCGTGCCGCGTTGGCGAAGGGAGAGATCCCCAACGAGCGCCCGGCCATCAAGAACAATGTGGAGCCAATCTTTCGGAAATTGCAATCGGCTCTGCAAGCCATGGTCGAGGACCATAGAGGAGAGGCAAACAGCTCGACCCAAAAGATAGGTTCGATCGTCCGCACAGCGAAGTTGGGCCTGATTGCCGGGTTCCTCGTAGCACTCGGTTTGGCCCTTTTGTGCGGCTATCTTCTATTCCGTGCCGTTAGTGTCCCGCTTGGCCGATTGCTCGATCTCGTCCGTGTAATGCGCCTGGGCGACTTCAGCGGGCGCCTCGATTTGAAGCGCAAGGACGAGTTTGACACGCTGGCTGAGGGCTTCAACACCATGGCCGACGATCTCACCACGCTGATAGGCCAGGTTCAGAAATCCAGCATTCAAGTCAACACATCGATAACCGAGGTGGCCGCCACCTCAAAGGAACAGCAGGCAACCGCAAATGAGATCGCGGCCACTACGACCGAAATCCGAGCGACCGCGAAGGAAATCTCGGCAACCTCCAATGAGCTCGTACGAACGATGAGCGAAGTTTCTGCGGTCGCCGAGCAAACCGCCACGCTCGCCACCGGCGGACAAGCAGGGCTGGCACGCATGGAGGCAACCATGCAGCACGTCATGGAAGCCGCCACCGCGATTAATTCCAAACTTGCGATCCTGAGCGAGAAGGCCGGCAATATCAATCAGGTGGTGACCACGATCACCAAGGTTGCCGACCAGACCAACCTTCTTTCGCTAAACGCCGCAATCGAGGCTGAGAAGGCGGGTCAATATGGGCGAGGCTTTGCGGTCGTGGCAACGGAGATCCGGCGGCTTGCCGACCAAACCGCCGTCTCGACATACGACATCGAGCAAATGGTCAAGGAAATTCAATCCGCCGTCGCAGCCGGCGTCATGGGCATGGACAAATTCTCCGAGGAGGTCCGACGTGGCATGCAAGATGTGCAGCAGGTCGGCGGCCAACTCTACGAGATTATTCAGCAGGTCCAGGGCCTGGTACCACGCTTCGAAGTCGCCAATGAAGGAATGCAGGCCCAGGCAACGGGCGCAGCGCAGATCAGTGAGACGCTGATACAATTGAGCGAAGCCGCTCAGCAAACGGTTGAATCCCTCCAGCAATCCACGCTCGCGATCGACGAACTCAATCAGGTTTCGGGCGGGTTACGCAGCAGCATTTCCCGTTTCAAACTGCGGGCGCTGCGAGAGGTGCCTGCGAGCTAGGACGACAATGCTATTCCTCGGGTTCTGTATAGGTAGCGACCGGTATGTGCTGGACATGGAGCAGGTTGAAGAGGTCCTGCCTTACATCGGCGTGAGAAGGCTGCCGGACGCGCCGAACGGCGTAGTAGGCCTAATCAACTGCCGGGGCTTACCCGTTCCCATGATCGATCTCAGCCTGCTTGCGCTTGGCCGCCCTTCGGCGCTGGTGCTGAGCACACGAATCGTTCTGATACGCTATCCAACCAAGGATGGTGAGAACCACCTGCTTGCGCTTGTTGCTGAACGAGCGACCGATATGCTCGAGCGGGATCCTTCTGACTTCGCGCCGTCCGGGATGGAGGCGGGAACTCCGCCCTACTTGGGCCCCGTGGCGTCCGACGATAGAGGACTTGTCCAGTGGGTCAGGGCCGAAGCGCTGCTATCGGACGACATTCGCGAAACGCTGTTCCGTCAGGTCGCGATGAGTTCATGATGTTTGGTGCGGTCGAACAGCTACTGAGGGAAAAGATTGGACTGGACAGCGGCACTGTCGGTCTGTCGGTGATCCGTCACGCGCTCCGGGAGCGGATGTCAGCCTGCCAGATCAGTGAGCTTCAAGATTATTGGCAATTGCTGGCTGGCTCCCCATCCGAGCTCCAGGAACTGATCAACGCGGTTGTCGTACCGGAGACATGGTTCTTCCGAGATCGTGAAGCTTTCACTGCAATGACGCGTCATGCACGGGCGCGCATGCGGCCGGGTCAACCCATAATGCTCTTGAGCCTACCATGTTCGACAGGCGAAGAGCCCTATTCGATGGCGATGGCCATGTTCGATGCTGGTTTCGGAGCACAGGATTTCAAGATTGACGCTGTCGACGTGAGCACGGGCAATCTCGCGGCCGCGGAGCGCGCGGTCTACGGGCGCAACTCATTTCGCGGCGATTTTCTCGAATTCAGAGGGCGCTATCTCGAAGCGGCCGAAGGCGGACTACGGCCTGAGGTGCGGGTCCTGAAGCAAGTCCGGTTCAGGCTTGGCAACCTGTTTGATCCTGCGGCCTCGTATGGGCCGGCACCGTACGACATTATTTTTTGCCGCAACCTGCTGATCTATTTCAACCGAAACCTGCAAGATCGCGCGCTGGTTTGTCTGAAGACCCTCCTCGCGCCAGATGGCCTGCTGCTCGTCGGTCCAGCGGAATCAGGCCTTCCGATTCTGCACGGCTTTGCTTCAGCGCGATTACCCATGGCGTTTGCGTTCACGAACGTGGAGCCGGCTAAGGCGCCCCGGACGGTTGCCCCCTCCAAGTCGCGCTTCGGTCCGGCCACCCCTGCTCCTATCTCTGACGTCAGCAAAGTGCTGAGCCCGATCCGGCCGGCCTCCAGCAATGCAGCGAAAGTGGAGCGCTCCGTCCACCCGTCTGAGCGGGCGGCCCAAAGCCTCGCTTCTGTAGAACGCACCGCCAATGCCGGACGAGTTGCGGAAGCAAAGGAACTCGCGCTGACGCATCTCGGGGAATACGGTCCCTCGCCGGAAATCTTCTATCTGCTCGGGCTAGCTCAGGATGCAGAAGATGCGCGTTCCGAGGCGATCCAGAACTATCGCAAGGCCCTCTATCTCGAACCCCGCCATCAAGAAGCCCTCGCGCATCTTGCGCTGCTGCTTCGCAAGCAGGGTGACATCGCCGGTGCCGAGGCACTCACCGGGCGGCTCGGTCGCATTGGGAAAAGGAGCGGCACTTGACGTCAGCTGAGCCCGGTAGCGCATCATCGGTGCCGGACATCGCCATCGGCGACTGCTGGCGGCAAATAGGCGTTCGTGGTGACAGATCGTGCCCTGAACTGGAGCAGCATCTCCACTGCCGGAACTGCCCGACCTATAAGGAAATCGCACGGAACCTCCTGAACCGTCCGCTGCCGCCCGGCTATCGGGACGAGTGGGCCCGACATTTTGCCCAGGCAAGGACCGATGAACCAGTCGGGAATGCCGAGGGCATTGCATTTCAGACGGTCGTTGTCTTTCGTCTCGGCGAGGAATGGCTGGCGCTTCCGGTTGGCTGCTTCCAAGAAGTGGCCGAGCTGCGTAGCATTCATTCGCTGCCACACCGCAGGAACAGTGCGGTTCTCGGCATCGTCAATGTTCGAGGCGAATTGCTGGTTTGCGTTTCGTTGGCCAAACTGCTCGGAGTAGACGACCGCAAAACGCGGGTACAGGACACGCGGACCAAGGCATTTCCGCGTCTTATCGTCGTCGGCAACAGCGACAAGCGCGTTGCTTTTGCTGTGGACGAAATGCACGGCATTTATCGATTCAAACAGAGCGACAAGCTTGCCGTGCCTGCTACCGTTGGCAAGGCGTCCTCGACCATGACGGCAGCCATGGTCTCGTGGCGAAGGGGCGCGGTCGGTTGTCTGGACGAGGCGCTGCTGCTGGCCATGCTCGATCGAGCTATCGCATGAGCGGCGCGGACTACAGCCAATTTTCGATGCTCGACCTCTTTCGGGCCGAATTGGAGACGCAGTCGCAGGCCCTGACGTCCGGTCTGCTAGCGCTCGAACGCGATCCCGTGTCCGCCCAGAGTCTCGACGCTTGCATGCGGGCTGCCCATTCGCTGAAGGGGGCGGCCCGGATCGTCGATCTGACGCCGGCGGTGGAAGTTGCGCACGCGATGGAAGAGTGCCTGGTCGCCGCACAGCGGGGGCGTCTCAGCCTGAGTCGCGAGCACATCGATACACTTTTGAAAGGCGTCGATCTCCTCGGATCCATAGCCAGTGAGCCTGCCTCGGCCGATGAGAGCGCCAAACTGGAAATAGCCGGTTTTCTGCTGGCGCTTGAGCAGGCATCCTCCCCATCGACAGCCAAGGTGCTTACAGTATCAGAGACGGAGCTCGCCGGCTCAAATGCTGCCCCGCAGGAGGCGCCGTGGGCCTCTTCGGCGAAGGAAACGGGCGTCCTCGCTCGATCGGAACCACTTCTTCAACCTTATGGCGGCGTCGGTTCCGACCGTATGGTGCGGGTAACGGCCGATAGTCTAAACCGCTTACTAGGGCTTGCCGGTGAGTCCCTGATGGAGGCTCGTCGCCTCAGGCCGTTTACGGGCGGCCTACTTCGACTGAAACGGATTCAGTCGGATCTGGCCATTGCCTTCGACGTGCTAGGCGACGCACTGGCCGAGATTCCTAAGGACGATCGGGCGGTGCAAGCACTGGCAGAGGCGCTGCAAAAACTTCGGCTGAGCCAGACGTTCCTCGCAGAGCGCCTTGACGAATTGGACTCGATTGACCGCAGAGCCACTGACCTTGCGAACCGACTCTATGACGAAACGCTGGCGAGTCGCATGCGCCCCTTCGAGGATGGCGTCCGGCACTACTCAAGGACGGTGCGCGACCTTGGCCGAACCTTGGGGAAGAACGTGCGGTTAGACATCGTCGGGGGCTCAACTGGCATCGATCGCGACATCCTGGACCAACTCGAGGCACCACTCGGCCATCTCCTCCGCAATGCTGTCGACCATGGGCTCGAAACGACCGACGAACGTATAGCAGCCGGCAAATCTGAAGAAGGTGTCATCAGGCTCGAAGCACGGCACAATGCGGGCCTGCTGCAGATAATCGTCGCGGACGACGGAAGGGGAATCGATCTGAACAAGCTGCGCGAGACGATCGTGGCGCGCGGCCTGACGACAGAGGAGACCGTCGGCAGACTTGCCGAAGCGGAATTGCTCGAATTTCTGTTTCTGCCAGGCTTTTCGATGAAAGCGACGGTTAGCAACATCTCCGGACGCGGCGTGGGGCTCGATGCCGTACAGGCGATGACCAAGCAGGTCCGAGGCCTCGCAACCGTCTCCTCAGAGTTCGGCTTCGGAACCCGATTTCAACTACAGCTGCCGTTGACCTTGTCGGTGCTCCGCACGCTGCTCGTCGACATTGACGGAGAGCCATACGCCTTCCCGCTCGCAGGCATCGCCAGCACGATAAAGTTGCCGCGCACGCGCATCGAACTGCTCGAAGGCCGGCCGCATTTCCGCTTCGAGGATCGACAGATCGGACTAGTCACCGCGCACGAGGTTCTTGACCGCGCCGAGCCGCAAGCAGACGCCGATGAACTTTCAGTCGTTCTGATTAATGGTGATCACGGTGAAACCCACGGGTTGATTGTCGATCGCTTCCTGGGCGAGCGCGAGTTGGTGGTCCGGCCGCTAGATCCTCGCTTTGCCAAGGTCAAGGACATCAGCGCGGCGGCGTTGATGGAAGATGGTTCGCCCGTGCTTATCGTTGATGTCGACGATCTGATCCGATCAGTAGACAAGCTCGCGTCATCCGGCGGCCTACGCACCTTGCGGCGTGGCACTACCAGCCCCGATCTTAGGAGGCGCAAGCGCGTTCTGGTGGTCGACGATTCTTTGACGGTACGTGAGCTCGAACGCAAGCTGCTGGACAATAACGGCTATGAGGTCGAGGTGGCGATTGATGGTATGGATGGATGGAACGCCATACGGTCTGAACCATTCGATCTTGTTATCACCGATGTTGATATGCCGCGCATGGACGGCATCGAACTGGTGACCTTGATGAAGAAGGACAGCCGGCTCGGGAACACCCCGATCATGATCGTGTCGTACAAAGATCGCGAAGACGATCGCAGGCGAGGTCTGGACGCCGGCGCGGACTACTACCTGACTAAAGGGAGTTTCCACGACGAGACACTGCTCCATGCAGTCGTCGACCTGATCGGCCAGGCGACAGAATGAGGCGCAGCGTGTGTATCCATCAATGAGGATCGCTATCGTCAACGATATGCCTCTTGCGGTCGAGCTTCTGCGGCGATTGGTTGTATCAACCCCGGAACATCAGGTGGCCTGGATCGCCGTTAACGGGCGTGAGGCAGTAGAGGCCTGCCAACGAGACCTCCCGGACCTGATCCTCATGGACCTGGTGATGCCGGAAATGGATGGCGTCGAGGCTACGCGCAGGATCATGGCGAAGACGCCATGCCTGATTCTGCTGGTCACGGCGAGCATTGAGGCCAACATTCCTGGTGTCTATGAAGCAATGGGGTATGGCGCGCTTGACGCGGTCGACATCCCCTCGATCGGCTCTGACGGCCCGGGGTCCGGACGGTCCGCACAGCTTCTCATCAAGAAGATAACGACGATCAGCAAACTCGTACGTGACGCGCCGTCTTCAAATTGGGGCACACGGACATTGCCCCCGTCTGTGTCATCGGCACAGCACCTTATTGCCATCGGCGCGTCTGCGGGCGGGCCCGCAGCTGTTGCCGCGATCCTCGGCGCATTTCCGAGCAATTTCACGGCCGCAATAGTTCTCGTACAGCATCTCGATGCGCAGTTCGTACCCGGTTTTGCAAACTGGCTCGGCCAGCATGCGGCACTTCCAATCCGTCCGGCACGCGAAGGAGATGAGCCCGAGGCCGGCACCGTTTTAATTGCGGCCACGGCTGATCATCTCGTCTTCAAGTCAGCCCACAAGCTCGGCTATACCCCGAAGCCGCACAACAACGTCTACCGTCCCTCCGTAGATGTATTCCTTGAGAGCGCCGCGCAGTGGTGGCCGGGTGTCGTGATCGGTGTCTTGCTCACGGGCATGGGTAGAGATGGTGCCCAAGGGCTCAAGCTGCTACGCGACAAAGGGCATTTGACAATCGCTCAAGACAGCGCGTCGAGTGCGGTCTATGGGATGCCCAAAGCCGCCGCTGCCATCGGTGCCGCTGTCGAGATCCTACCGCTTGACTCAATCGCCCCGCGCCTAATCGAGGCGTGCGGCCCATCTTGCTGAAAGGTTATTCTATGACGGGCAAATCCAATCTCGTCTCACCCCTGGCAGACAATTACTCGTCAATGGTTCTGCTGGTGGACGACCAGATAATGATCTGTGAAGCGGTCCGGCGCGCGCTCGCAAACCAGCCGGACATAGATTTCCACTTCTGCACCGATCCGCTCAAAGCGACTACAGTTGCCGACGAAGTGAAGCCAACGGTCATCCTGCAGGATCTTGTCATGCCGGGCGTTGATGGGCTGGACTTGGTACGGCAATACCGAAAGAATTCCTCGACGCATTCTGTCCCCGTCATCGTGCTGTCAAGTAAAGAAGATCCGGCCATCAAGGGCGAGGCATTCGAGGCCGGAGCGAACGACTATTTGGTCAAACTGCCGGACCGTATCGAGTTGGTCGCTCGTGTCCGTTATCACTCCCGGGCCTATCTTGACCACGTTCAGCGAGAGGAGGCATACAGGGCCCTGCGAGAAAGCCAGCGGCAATTAATGCGCGCGAATCTCGAGCTGGAACGTCTCACACGGATTGACGGTCTCACAGGTCTGGGAAACCGGCGCTACTTCGATGAATATCTCGCGGCGGAATGGAAGCGCGCGGTCCGCACGAAGAGCCCGCTGTCGTTGTTTATGATCGATGCCGATCACTTCAAGCGCTACAACGACACCTATGGCCACATGGCAGGCGACGAGGTGCTGAAGCAGGTCGCCAGTGTAATCCAAAGCAGTTGCAACCGCTCGACCGATCTCGCGGCGCGCTACGGCGGCGAAGAGTTCGTCGTGGTGGTGGTCGATATTTTGCAGGCGCAGTCGGGCGCTATGGCCGAGCGGCTCGTGCAGAGCGTGCGAGCCTTGAGCATTCCACACGGTTCTGAGCGGGTGACAATCAGCGTCGGTGTTGCAACCATGGTGCCTGATGAGAACCACACGCCAAATGACCTCATCAAGGCGGCCGATCTGGCGCTCTTCCGCGCCAAGTCGGAAGGACGGGACCGTGTCGTGTATTACGACTAAAGGTAAGGGTGCTTTACGGACGGGCTTACAGCTCGTGCAGTTTAAAGGCTTGGTGATCGCCGAACGGGACCCCTCGATTGTCAACCGGGCAAGCGAAACAGTTCAAAGTCAGTTCCATTTCTGGATAACTGCTGTTCCGCGGACCGGAACCTCAAACACGAGTTCGTTTTCGACGGCTACGCCTCCGACGCTTATGCGCCTGGTCCAGTCTAATCTAGGACATCCCTCGCCCCTTTTGGCGCGAAATAGACTTGCGCAACGCGCCCGCCCGGATACGCCCACCGATCTCCTTGCGTGAAGGTGATCCTCACGTCAGGGTATCGGACGCCGCAGCCGATGCGGGAGGCTGGTGCGATGGAGGACCACTGCTGGCGAAACCTTAAAACCTTACGATCACAGGCTGCTTGTCAATTGATCAACCGCCTGCTCAGCACGCGGGAGCGTCTTCGAGATAGGGGAGCCGCTTGAGAGCAGTGACTAATGAGCCGGAGGAGTGTGCCCGGCACGAGTAGGGGGTCGGGCGGAGCATCGTGCCGGGCCTGGGCAATCCCCAGCAAGCGCCGGCTCCATGCGCCTATCTCAAAGGTGACCGTCACAACGACAATATCCGTATAGGTGCCGGACAGCGGCGTCGACCATCCGCACCGCTATTTGAGACTGTAGTGCACCCTGCCAGAGATATGCTCGATATCAAAAGCCCGATGGCCAATGCGTTGCTTGCGAATGATCGCTGAATGCCAACCTGATTCTGTTTCATACCCGTCACCTCAACTGACAATAGTGCAGGCTAGATGGGGAATACGGCGCGAAACAAGGGAGCGCCTCTTCTTTGGTTCGGCCGATCGCTTCTAGTCAGCAGCTGCGGGCCAGCCGCATCGCCTGCAAAGCCAAATCGTACGTGATAGGCTGATCGCGCAGCCATGGTCCGAACTCGCCATGAGGCACTGACGCCTTGACCGCGAGCATCCTCTTGCCGAGTGCGATCAGTTCCTCGCGGCTGCGCTGGCGCTTGGTGAAGCCCTGCCGGCCCTTTTCAGCCTCGCTGGCGTCCGCCTTGGCCATCCGGGACCGAATACTCCTTTGCGTTAGCGAGCTCTCCCGGAGGCGCCGGTAAGGATCCCAGCTAGCGCATGCCCCTGATGAACGCGGCCGCGCAGCTCATTGACGATCGCCATGTATGCGCCGAGCGGGATCGCGTCGAAAACCTCGAGCACGGCGGCCATGCCCTGCTCCACTAGGTCCGGACCGGCCAGCAGCAAGTCAGAGACGGCCGTCAGGCTGCTTTCTTCGGTGAGCGCGTGGTTCGCCGCGGCCCTCAGCCAGGACACGCAGGACCAACCGTGCATGCTCAGCGCCATGATTGTCGATCAGCCGGCGGATGGAGCCGACGGCGCGCGTCTGGCCTTCTTTCGGATAGCGGCCCTTGGGGACGATCTCTACGTGGAATTCGCCACAGAGCGCGTCAACTCGCGGGTCGACGTAGAGTGCAGATCCGCGGCTCCAGCCTCTCGCGCAAGCATTCGGCGTCTCCGCATGATCGACGCACGATGTTTGCACAAATGTAATGGCCGCTGCAAGAGTGATGCACGATGGACAGTGGTGGGGCACGCGTTGACGAGACGGTTAAGCGTCCAGGATTTTCGCTTCTTTGGCGGCGCTGAGAAATGCCACGCGCGCTACATCCGGTGCGCTGCCGCCGCCGAGCACCTTCATGCACGCCATACGAGCTTGGATGCGGCGGCCGGTTTCTCCAATGGGCCAGCGGTAAAGCAGCATTTCGGCGGCTTCGCGGGTGCTCGAAACACTGACTTTGCCCGAGGACAGCAAAACGGTCACGGGCTCGTCGAACGTGCCGACGTCTCGTTCGCAGGTCATATGCTGGTCTCCTTTCGCAACCTCCCCAAGACCTTACGGGTGAACCCTCCGTTCCGTTGCGTCACGTTTGTCCCGGTGGGCGAACATTCTGTGAGGATGGGACCTCGTCCAGAGCGCGGGCTTGATCGCTCAGATTAGACTCGCCAACCCGTTGCGGTCCTCAAATAGCGAGAACCGTCCTTATCGTTACGAGCCCGCTATGCCTTGGTCAGTTGCCGGCGCTGATATCGGAAACGAAGCGCGGAAGGGCACTCTGCCGCCCAGAGTAACCGGCCTGCACGGTGAAGACGAGAAGGACGCTCTTCCAAGCGCGGAGTTCGAATCCTCCCTCACCGCCATAAGTCATTGTTTACATCAATAAAAATACAAGAATAGGTTGGGCGCCCGCCATAAAGCCCGCCTACCGAAAACGGGGTATTCGCGGCACGTCAGCTTACGACACAAATATGCCGGGTTGATGGTTCGACCTGGTAGATGGCAGAGATCAACTTCGGCCTCGCTAAGCGAAGTCGTGGGGTTCATGCGACAGCGGAATCAGGATACGCGACGAGCACCCCGTGCCGGGTCAACCTCGCCGTCGGGAAGTACCGATCGGTGCGGAACCAAGCGGATTCACGCTTGTCGGCAGCGGACGCCGGCGGTGGCGATCAGCACCCGAGCAGGCTCCTCATTAGCGAGACAAACGTCCAGAGCGGAGGCCAATCTTGGCACGCGACCGCGCCATCCTGAACGACCGCTCTCCTCGGCTTAGTCAAGCATACCTACGGAATGATGCGCCTGGCCGGTGACAAATGAATCTCTGCTGGACCGCCGATGATATGGGGAGGCGCTCGCAAATCGCGCCCTACGCGCGGGTTGATCGGTTGATTAACATCAAAGCTTGAATATGAGAAATGCGCCAACTGTGACGGCGGTGGTCACCGTGGCTCGAGTGTCAGCAGATGTGGTAAGGTTGAGTGTCGGCGAGTAGCAGAGGTCCAGCAACAATGACTTTGAGGCGAACCAGAGCTTACGGCGCATCCGGCTTGGTTCTAGCGGTTTGCACTGTGTTTGCTTGGCAGAACGCCACTGCTGCTCACAATTGCCACGCAGCCGCGACGCCTGGCGTCAATTGGCACGAGTGTGACAAGAAGCTTCTCATGCTAGAAGGACAGGACCTGAGCGGGGCGAACCTGTTCGGTGTTGATTTCACTTCGACCGACCTCAGGAACACCAATCTCCGTGCGGCAAATCTTGAGAAGGCAACGCTTGTGCGTGCTTCCCTGGCCGACTCGACCGCCAAAGGCGCCCGGTTCGACAGAATCGAGGCCTACAGGACCGACTTCAGCCGTATGGACGCGCAGGGCGCTGTGTTTGCGAGCGCGGAAATACAGCGCTCGAATTTCCAGGACGCCAATCTGACCAATGTTGATTTCACAAAGGCAGAATTGGGGCGTGCGCAGTTCCATGACGCCGATATCAGCGGCAGCCGCTTCTCGTTTGCCAATCTCGCACGGGCGGACTTCCGGGGAGCGACGTTCACCGCGCCGATAGACTTTGACCGCGCCTTTTTCTTTCTGACCCGTATCGAGGGCGTCGACCTTTCCAATTCGGTGGGTCTGTCCCAGTGGCAGCTCAACATGGCTTGCGGAGACGCCCGGACCGAGTTGCCTTCTGGCTTGACGAGGCCTGAAGATTGGCCCTGTCAATTCCAGCAGGAATAGTTGTCGGCAAGCGAACTGTGCAATGCTGCACCCGACAGGATGAAACTGAGAACCCCTATGTCATCGTTTGCGCTATATACCTTTTGCGACAGCCGGGAGCGGATGAATGGAATCGGGCCGTATTTCTCCCACTACCCACGCGGTCCGAGGCGGCAGAAATGGGGCCGAGCAGACCGTCCGCTGCTAGGGTACCCAGCACGCGAGCGGACATGTGAGAGCTCGGTGCGAAGGTCCGGGATCAGGCCCATTGCGGACGTACGTGTTGGTTCGCCTGTTGGCGCTGAAGCGCCCATTTGGGCCGCTAGCCGCACATGTGCGGCGGCTCAAAAAAGCCGATTGTCATGCGCCAGCGGAACGCTGTGACAAGCGAACACCAGCGCCGCCACCGTTCTCTGGAATGAATTCGATCCCGGCCGCTTCAGGCTCGCTGGGATGCAGCTGCCGAGGAGGCTGGTTACACCGCCGCGCTCAAGGCCGAGTGCGAGGCTGGCGACCGGGCACAGGATCTGCTGGAAGCGTTCTCAACGACCCCCGCTACGACTCTCGCCGGTGTGGCGGGCAAGCTCGATGCCGTGTTGCGCGAGGGCGAAGCCTGGGAGGAATGCTCCGTGTTCCCTTGGCCGCAAATCCGCTCGGCGCTCAGCGATCTGGTGCTCATCGCCGAGCAGACGATGCCGGAACAGTTCATTCGCGGCGAGCAGCGTCGCAAGCTCGGCAAGCGGCGGGCTGGCTGCTGTTTCCGCGCCTGAAAGACGAAGAAGGAGGCGAGCTATGAAGCCCATCCAACCCAACTTCCGGCTTCAGCCGAGAACCCCTCAACTTGCGCGAAGCGTCTGCCTCACGTCACCCTTCAACCGCCAGGAATTGCCAGCACAGAGCACTCTTGCGGCATCTCACCATCCGGCGGTGAGCGATCCCGATCTGCTGGATGCCTTCAACCGCGATGCCGCCGTGCACAAATGGACCGTGGCCTGAAGCTGCAGAGGCAGCGACAGCCCTGTGGGGAAAGACAGCCGCAACCGCAATCGCCTGGGGCGCCGTGTCGGCGCGTTGCGACGGGCGGACACAGGAGTATCGATTCTGGTTTCGGGTATTCGCCCATCTTCAAGCGGGTTCGCCCAATGCCGTGGCGGAAGCAGCGTCCGGCAAGGCTCGTCCAGACTCTTCCCGATAGATGGGGAGATTATGTCCGGCAAGAGAACTGCCCGCTTGTCGAGACGAAGCCGGACCGAAGCCAGCCCGTCAAGGCCAGAGCCGCTTCGCGGTGGCGCGTGCCGCGCCAGCCTGGACCGGCAGTTTTCGGCCCAGCGGACGCTTCGGACGCAGGCAAGGCTGCGATACGAACGATACCGCTCCACCCCTCAGGCTGGGTTACTCCGGCAGTTGGTCGCCCTTGATCGGCGCCTTCCCTTTGCCGGCCCGTTTCAGGATGTCCAGCGCCTTGGGGATGTCGGCACGGGCAGCGCGTTCCTGAAAGTAACTTTCCGTGCGCAGCGCCGAAAGCTTCTCAGCGACTGCCACATTAATGAACTGGTTGAGCGGCACGCCCTCGCTCTCCGCCACCTTGCGCGCCTCATCGAGAAGCGAGAGCTGAAGCCGCAGTGCGAAATTGCTTCTCCTCATGTCTTTTTCTCCAATCGTCTCAGCGCCTCACCCGGCGACAGGACCATGATACCGAAGCGCTCGGCCACCTTGCCGAAGTCGCGCAGGTTGAACGTCACTATAGCATCCGCCCGTCCGTTTACCGCAGCTTCCAGCACCATGTCGTCGTCCGGGTCGCGCACGGCGGGTCGCCAGAGGAAGACAAGGCGAACTTGCTCGGCGACGGCCGCCACGGCATCTAGCAACGCGTTCACATCCTCGGCCGACAGGGCGGAAGCCTCAAGGTGCTCGGGCCTTGTCATGACCGCCTGGTACTCGATCATCAACGGCACCGAAGCGATGAGCGTCAGCCGGCGCTCCAAAGCCGCCACCAACAGTTGGCGCGAGGCGCCAGCGTCACTTCGGATCGCCGCCACCATGGTCGCCGTATCGAAAAGCAGTCTCATGCAGGCATATTGGATATCGCGTGCGATATTGCAAGAGGGCAGAGCTTTTGGTAATTTGGCCTGGCATCGGAATTCCCAAATCGCAGTGCTCAAGTATTTGCACGCCACACTACGACCGCGCGCCAACTGAACTTGTCTTGCTGATCATCACGCCGCTCAATGCCCTCGATCATACAGAAGAGCGGGCGTGCCATGGTGGACGAGGCCAACCTGGGAAAGACAGCGCAAGCCACGATTACGGGGCTGACATGTCGGCACGAGACATGGCTGAACGAGCCGTCCTGTCGATCGCCCGCTTGTTGGGCCGGCGGGTTGCTCGGGAACATTTCGAGGAATTGCAGGCGGCCAACGACAACAAAGTTCATCCTCTTGAGAAAGCACCGTCAGGAGGGGAGGATTGGGACGGCGGCGGACATTAGCAAACAGAGGCAGAGGAGTGGTCCATGACCCGTGTCGCGCTGTACGCTCGTTACTCATCCGACAACCAGCGCGAAGCGTCTATCGAGGATCAGCTGCGGCTTTGCCGAGAGCACGCGGCCAGGGAGAAGTGGACTGTCGTGGGAACCTATGCGGACGCCGCCGTATCCGGTGCAAGCATCATCCGTCGACCAGACGTCCAGCGGCTTCTCGCCGATGCTCAAAGCGGGCAATTCGAGATCGTTCTAGCCGAGGCACTCGATCGCCTGTCACGCGACCAGGAAGACGTAGCCGGCCTCTTCAAGCGGCTGCGCTTTGCCGGTGTCAGGATCGTCACTCTCTCTGAGGGCGCCGTAGACGAACTGCACGTGGGCCTGAAAGGAACGATGAACGCGTTGTTCCTGCGCGATCTTGCCGCCAAAATCAGGCGGGGCCAAAGCGGCCGCATATTGAACGGCTACAACGCCGGCGGTCTCTCCTATGGCTATCGCGTGGTCAAAAAGCTCGATGAACGCGGCGAACCGATTCGCGGTTTACGCGAGATCGATGAGGATCAAGCCGAGGTCGTGCGCCGGATTTTTCGGGAGTTCGCGGCTGGTCAATCGGCGCGTGCGATAGCTGCAGGGCTCAACAAGGAAGGTATCCCATCACCCTTTGGGGGTGCGTGGGGCGCCTCGACCATCAATGGCAATCTCAAGCGGAGAAGCGGCTTTCTCTACAACGAAGCCTATATCGGGCTGCTCGTCTTTAATCGTCTCCAAATGCGCAAGGATCCCGAGACTGGAAAGCGCATCTCGCGGCCGAATCTGCCGGAAACCTGGCAGGTCGTTGAAGTGCCGCATCTGCGTATCATCGACGATGAGCTGTGGGATGCGGTGCAAGCCCGCAAGAAGCTTTATGGAGGCATGAAACTCCATCACCGCCGACGGCCGAAGCACATGTTCTCGGGGCTTGTGCGGTGCGGCTGCTGTGGCGCTTCCTATACGGTGAAGAATAGAGACCAGCTTGCTTGTGCCGCGCACCGTGAGAAAGGCACTTGTACCAATAACAGGACGATCCGTGTTGGCGAGCTTGAGAAGCGTGTGCTTGCAGGCATCCAGCGGCGCTTGCTGGCGCCAGATGCCATTGCGGGCTTCCTTGCTGAATATCATGCTGAGCATAAGCGACTGAACGCCATGAACCGCGAACGGCAAAGGGAAGTCGAAAGGCGGCATGCCGGCATCGACAGGCAGATCGCTAACATCGTCGATGCTATCGCTGACGGTGTCGCGACGATCAGCATGAAATCGAAGCTGCTGGACCTCGAGCGCGAAAAGGAGAATCTAGCCCGAGAGCTTCAGGCGATGGCGGCCGCGGAAAGCATTGTGGAGTTTCATCCGGCAGCGGTGACGGTTTACCGTCGGCAAGTATCCGAGCTCCAGGACGCGTTGCAATCCGATGAGTGTGAGCGGCACGAGGCGGCGAGGATCATCCGCTCACTGGTCACGGCGATCGAGATCATTCCGACGGAGGGTAGGGGACAGGTTGAGCTGAAAGTTCGCGGTGCGCTAGCGGAGCTTCTCAACCTGCCAAATCGTAAACCAGGAACAGCGCCTAACGCTGCAGTGATGGTAGCGGGAGAGCGCTACCGCCTTCCCCACACTCATCGAACTCCCAGTTCCAATTTCGCTGCTGCGGCTGAGCGAGGCGCGCTATCCTAATTGCGGCCTGGCGGGTGACGGCATGGGGCCCAGAAGCCGACGTTCACGAAAGTGAAGTCAAGTTTGGACAGCCCCATCAATTTCCAATGCGATACGCATCAGCTGCTCGATAAAGTCGCTAACTACTCTCGATGGACGCCGGTTGGGTGGCAACAACAGAAGGGTTCGGAAGGAGATTCCCGGCAGAAATGGACGGAGACTGAGGTTTCCGTTGAGATAGGGAAGGGCAGTCAAAGGATTGACCATTCCGCATCCAAGCCCCGCATTGACCATCGAGCAGATGGTGGTGGAATAGGGGGTTTCTAGAACCACTTTGGGCTTGATGCCGTGATCAGCGAAGATGGCCTCTGCTTCCCGTCTCGTAGTGTCCTCCGGAGCCAACGCGATGAAGGCCTGCCCATGGAGATCGGCGGGACGGATCACTTCCCTCCCCTCTAGCGGATGGCCCTTGGGCATGGCGATCGCGACCCGGTAGTTCCGGAATGGGTGGGCTTCGACGCCCGCAAGATCGATCTCGTCCGCCGCCAGGCCGACGTCGAACTGGCCGGAGGCGACGAGTTCTTTGACTTCCGAGGATAGCCTTGCCTGAAAGGTGATCGCAACGTCAGGGTGACGGTGTTGAAATGCCTTTAATGCCTTTGGCATTACATTCGTACTTAATGCGGAGAGACTTGCGATCCGGATTTCCCCCGAACCGAAGTCGCGAATCCGCGCCGCGGCCCCTTTCAAATGGATGAGGCCGGAGAATGAGGTCTCCACTTCCCTGAAAAACAGGTTGCCTTCTGCCGTCGGCGACATCCGTCCTTTGATGCGGTGGAAGAGCGCGAAACCGATGTCGCGCTCCAGTTCTTGGACGGCCTTGCTCACCGCAGGTTGTGAGATGCGTAGTATCTCCGCGGCGCGTGAGGCGGTTCCAATCGTCATCACGGCGTGGAAGACCTCGATCTGGCGAAGATTCATGGCGCACCTATAACCTGAGAGAATAGCACATCCCGATCTTGATATTGGACGGAATAGGTTTTGTCATGCTGTAACTGTCTCCAACACATGAGGAGCAAGCATGAACGATCTCACCCAATGCGTTGTGACCCCCAAAGTCAAAACAGACGGCTTCGAGGCTCTGGGTGCAGCCGTCCATCGGGCTTCGACGATCGTATTCGCGGATGCCGCAGCCTACGCCACTCGCGGCCAGCGAGGGCCTGACGGCTATTCCTACGGCCTCTACGGCACCCCGACGACGCGTACACTGGAGCAAAAGATCACTCAGCTCGAGCAGGGTCACCGGACGCTTCTCGCGCCATCGGGCCAGGCCGCAAACGCAATCGCAATGCTCGCCGTCCTCAATGCCGGAGACAAGGTACTGGTGGCGGACACGGCCTATCCCCCGGTCCGTGATTTTGTGAACACCGATCTGGCAAGGTTTGGCGTCCGAGCGGAGTACTACGATCCCACTTCGCCCGAGGGGCTCGAACGTCGGATCAACGGGAACACGAAACTGGTGTGGTGCGAGTCCCCCGGTTCGACGACCATGGAAGTCCAGGATCTGCCGCGGATTGCCGAGATCGCGCATCGGCACGGCGCGCTCGTCGGATTCGACAACACCTGGGCGACCCCTCTTAACTTCAAGCCCCTCGTACATGGGGCCGACATCGTGACCGAAGCGCTCACCAAATATATCTCGGGCCATTCCGACGTGCTGATGGGATCGATCACGGTGGCTTCCGAGCAGCTTTTCAACGCGCTCAAGGCGACTATGGGGCGCGCCGGGATCGGTGTTTCCCCCGACGACGCCTCTTTGGTGTTGCGGGGCATGGAGACTCTTGGCGTGCGAATGAAACACGCGCACGACGGCGCGACGGCGATGATCAACTGGTTCCGCGGCCACCCAGCCGTCGAGCGTGTGCTCTACCCCGCCCTGCCGTCTTCTCCCGGGCACGAATTCTGGAAGCGCGACTTCCTCGGCGCGAGCGGAGTGTTCAGCGTGGAATTGGTTCCCGAAGCACTGCCGCACGTGCCGGAGGCGCTCAATACGCTAGAGACGTTCGCCATCGGCGCCTCGTGGGGTGGGACACGCAGCCTCGTTGCCCCCATGCCCGTGAAGAGCAACCGCTCCGCGACGGCCTGGAGTGGGCAGGACCTCCTTCTGCGGTTCAGCGTGGGGTTGGAATCGCACGACGATCTCATGGCCGATCTCGAGAAAATGTTGGCCCAAATCCAAGCACGGATCGACGACGAGCGGTTCGGCAAAGAAAACATCCGGCAATCAATGCTGTGAGTGAACACAAAAAGGGGAATGACAATGAACAACAACAACGAATTCATGCGAATAGACAGGCGCTCCTTCCTGGCGGGCGTCTCAAAACTGCTGGGAGTTTCGGCGCTATCCTCCATCCTGCCGTCAATCGTTGCGGCATCAGAGGTTAAGGACACGCTTCGCATCGCGATCGCCAAGCCCGCCGGGGATATCAATCCTCACAAATACACCGGCCTGTGGGGCGTTCAGGACCTCGTTTTCGAGCCGCTGGTTAAATACGGCCATGACGGTAAGATCGAGCCAGGGCTGGCGACCGAATGGTCGGTCGAAGACGGGGGCAGGCTGCTTAAGCTCACCTTGCGCAAGGGCGTGACTTTCCACGACGGCACTCCGTTCGACGCCGCGGCGGTGGAATGGAACCTGAAGAGGTGGATCGGACTCGAAGCGAACAACTGGATGAATTCGTCCCGGCTTTACGCCGGAACGGACATCGTCGACGACGATCACGTCAACGTCCGGTTCAAGGAACCGGTCCTCGGCCTGCTCCAGGAGTTCGCTTACGTCCGGCCAGTCAGGCTCCTCAGCCCCAAGTCGGTCTCTGGGGATGGTAGCTATAAGGCACCCGTCGGCACGGGACCGTGGCATCAAGTGACTGCCGGGAATGAGGGCAGTGCCTTCGAGCGCTTCGACGCCTACTGGGGTGACAAGCCCTCTTTCAAATATCTTGAGGTAAAAGTCCTTCCGGACTCGCGCGGCCGCATGGCAGCGTTGCGCGCGGGCGACGTGGATCTGATCGGCGGAGCGTTTGTGTCGCCTTTGACCGCAACGGAAGCAGAGACGCTGAAGGGAGCGGGCATCGATGTCGTCATCGATCCCGGCACCACCACAATGATTATGGCCTTCAACACTTCCCGCGTCGAAGCGCTGAGGGACCCGAAAGTCCGCAAGGCGATCAACCTCGGCATCGACCGGGCTGCGATCTCGCAAGTGCTTTACCGCGGTCTGGCGACCTCCACTGGCAACCTGTTCTCCGAAACCGTTCCGTATTCGGGGAAGCGCTTCGATGTGCCTAGGCGGGATACCGAGACCGCAAAGTCGCTGCTCGAGGAGGCAGGCTGGGTCGGGGGGCCTGTCAGGCAGAAGGACGGCAAGGACCTTGCCATTGAACTGGTCGTTAGCGAGGAGCAAGTACCGGGGTCCCGATCCGTCGCGGAAGTGATCCAGTCCGAGCTCCAGGAGATTGGCGTCACGCTCACGATCCGCTCGGTGGATCATGCGTCGCGGCACAGCGACATTCCGGAGCGCAAGTTCGATCTCGCTTTCTTCCAGACGTTCGGCGCGCCATACGAACCTTTCGGGACTGTGGTGGGCCTGTTCCTATCCACCTATGACAACGGCGTGGACGGCAAGCTCTTCATCGACCCCGAGCACCTCGATCCGTTGGTGCTCGCCGCGATGTCCGCGCCCGAAGGCGAGATGGAAGCAGCTCTACAGAAGGTCTATGACTGGCTGCACGACAACGACGCCATCGCGCCGCTGCTCTTCGTTCCGGGCATATGGGCGCATGCCGCTCGGGTGAAGGGCTTCCAGAGCCCCGCGACCGAGTACGACATGCCCTACGAGAATATCACACTGGCGGAGTAGGATACGGCCGTGTTCGCCTTCATCGCTAAAAGGGCCCGCAACGCAGTCTTGTTGCTGTTTCTGGCGTCCGTTCTATGCTTCGCGCTCGTGGTATCCGCTCCGGGCAACGTGGCGATACTCATCGCCGAGCTGCGGACGCCGACGGCCACCAAAGCCGATATCGCCAAGGTCGAGGAGGAATTGGGGCTCAACAAGCCGCTTCTCGAACGCTACGGCTTCTGGCTGAACGGAGCGATCCACGGCGACTTCGGCATTTCCTACAAGACGGGCGAGGCGGTCGGCGCGTCCCTTAAGAGCCGCCTTGCCGTGACCGCCACCCTCGTTGCGGGCGGAGCGGTCGTGGCTTTCTTGCTGAGCCTGTTCGTCGGCTTCGTAGGCGCGCTCTGGGCACATAGGGCGCCAGACGTGGTCACCCGAGGGAGCGCTCTTCTGGGCGCTTCGACTCCGTCCTTCTTCGTCGGAGCACTGCTGGTCTACGCCTTTTCGGTCACGTGGCACGTCTTTCCGACCTTCGGGTTTGCCGGACCCGTCAGTTGGGTGCTTCCATGGCTCACTCTGGGGTTTCTTCCCGCAGCAGTTCTGAGCCGCGTCGTCCGAGTTGGCTTCGAGGAGGCGATGGCCAAACCCTATGTCCTAACGGCCATGAGCAAAGGACTGTCAAGGACGAGTATTCTGGTTCGCGACGCGATCCCGAACATCGCGCCGACGTACTTGAACGCCTTGGGAACGCAGATCGGGACGATGGTCGTGGGCGCGGTCGTTGTCGAACCTCTGTTCGCTTGGCAGGGCATCGGCGACCTCTTCCTGACCGGGGTGAGATTCCGCGACTTCATGGTCGTGCAGGCCTGCCTTCTGGTCTTCATCACGTTCTTCATCATCCTGAACGTCGTGGTCGACATCTGCATTACGCTGACCGATCCGCGCCTTAGACTTCAAAGGAGCTGAACATGCAGCCAGTCAGACCACTCCTGAAGGCCATTGGCGCCTTCCCGCGCTCGGCGGTATTTACTATCGGCGCGTTCGTTCTGTTGGGACTGCTCGCACCCTACATCGCGCCACATGAGCCCAATGCGCAAGACCTGCTGATCGCTGGCCAGGGCCCGACGCTCGCCCATCCCTTCGGAGTCGACCATCTCGGGCGCGATACATTGAGCAGGTTGATTGTGGCGGCTCGGACGTCGCTGGTCGGAGTCTGTCTCGTCCTTGTGTGCGCGCACGCCATCGGCATCGCCATCGGCACGATTGCCGGATACCGGCGGGGCTGGACGGACGAACTGCTGATGCGCATCGTTGACGTCGGCCAGGCAATCCCCAGCCTCATCGTCTCACTTGCGGTGATCGGCATTGCCGGAGTCAGCTACTGGAACATGATCCTCGCGCTCGCGCTCGCCTGGTGGCCGGGTAGCGCCCGCATTAGCCGGGCCGTGGCTGTCAACACCATGAACAAGCCCCACATGGAGGCCCTAAGAGTATTGGGCGCAAGTCCCGTTCGCATTTACTTTGTCCATCTTCTTCCCACGACGATCGGGGCGGTGCTCGTATATGCCACGGCCGACGCCGGAGCAGTCGCGCTCGCAATCGCAACGTTGAGCTTCCTCGGGCTGGGCATCCAGCCGCCGACGCCTGAATGGGGACAGATGTTGGTCGACGCGCTTCCATATCTCGAGTCCGATCCGCGCCAGGTCATCCTGCCGGGACTGACCCTGACTTTAGCTGTCATCGGATTCAACATCCTCGGTGAAGCGGTCGCCCTCAACAGAGTTCCGAAGCCGCTGACCTCCCGGATGCTCGCGGCCCGCCGCCGGGTAACCGCATTCTGGGCCAAGGAGGCACGGCCATGAGTTCTGAACCGATACTCCGCGTCAAAGATCTGACCATAGACCTGCTGACGGCGCATACCGTGGTCCGCCCAGTCGACGGAGTAGCCTATGAACTGAGCCGCCGAGAGACCCTCGCGATTGTGGGAGAAAGCGGTAGCGGCAAAACGGTCACCTGCTTTGCGCCTCTCGGCCTGATGCCCGTGGGCGTCCAGGCGGATATATCGGGCACCATTTTGTTCGACAGCCGCCAGCTCGTCGGATCGGACCATGAAACGCTTCGCAGCCTGCGCGGAAAATCCATTGGCTTCATTTTCCAGGACCCGATGAGCGCGCTCAATCCCGCCCGCCGGGTCGGACGGCAGATAGCCGAAGTAGCCGAGCTTCACCTCGGCATGACCGCAAGAGCTGCGGAAACCCGGGCGCTTGAACTTATCAAGATGGTCGGGATGTCCGACCCCGAAATACGCCTCAAACAGTATCCCCATGAGCTTTCGGGCGGTCTCCGACAGCGTGTCATGATCGCAATCGCCATTGCCGCCGAGCCGACACTTCTCGTAGCCGACGAGCCGACCACCGCGCTCGACGTGACGGTCCAGGCGCAAATCCTCCGACTGCTGAAGGAAATCCAGTCCAGAATGGACATGGCCATGATCTTGATCACGCATGACATGGGTGTCGTGGCGGGCGCGGCCGACCGCGTAATGGTGATGTACGCGGGGCGCCACGTCGAAACCGGACCGACCGAGCGTGTACTCTCCCAGCCGCAGCATCCCTATACGATGGGCCTCATCGACGCAATTCCGAGGAAACAGGACGCAATCGGATCGCGTTTCCGTGGATTGCCGGGCGTTCCGCCCATCCTTGGCGCGCCGATCACAGGGTGCGCTTTCATGCCCCGCTGCGGATACGCTGTGGATGCCTGCGGCGAGCGGCGACCGCCGTTCTTGCCGACGGCAGTTCCGGGTGTGTCAGCCGCCTGTCCCGTTCTGAATGTTCGGGCGAAGGAGTGCGCATAATGAGCGCGGTACTCGAAGTCGAGCATCTGGTCACCAGCTTTCCAAGTGCCAAACGTGGCCAAACGATCAAAGCGGTAAACGACGTCTCAATCCACCTCAATCAAGGCGAGATCGTCGGCTTGGTGGGGGAGTCTGGCTGCGGCAAGTCCACGCTCGGCCGTTCGATCGTCGGCTTGGAAAAACCCCAATCCGGACGTGTCGTTTTTGATGGCGTCGACCTCGGCTCCTTGAGTGGACGCCGTCTGCGGGAAGCGCGTCGGGCAGTTCAGTACGTGTTCCAGGACCCCTATGCATCGCTGAATGATCGCCAAACTGTGGGCGAAGCCATAAACGAAGCCCTCATCATTGCAGGTTTGCGTTCGCAAACGGAACGCGAGGGGAGGATCGCTGAGCTCCTCAACCAAGTCGGTCTGGCGACGACGGTCCGGGACAGATTCACCCGTGAACTCTCAGGCGGCCAGAGGCAACGCATCGCGATCGCGCGCTCGCTAGCCGTAGAGCCGCGGGTTTTAATCTGCGACGAACCGGTCAGCGCGCTAGACTTGTCTATACGGGCGCAGGTCATGAACCTATTCCTCGATCTCAGAGAGAAGCTCGGCGTGTCCTGCCTCTTCATCGCGCATGACCTCGCGCTTGTCCGGCAGGCGGCGAGCCGGGTCTACGTGATGTATCTCGGCAAGGTGGTGGAAAGCGGTAGCTCGGAAGAGGTCTACCGGAATCCGAGCCATCCCTACACCCAACTCCTTCTCGCGTCTGTGCCCGAGGCTGATCCTGCCACCGAACGTCGGCGCAACCCTCCGTTGATCACGGGCGAAATCCCAAGTCCGACGAATCCGCCCTCCGGCTGTTTCTTCAGGACGCGGTGTCCCCTTTCCGTGGAAGCTTGTGCGGAGGCTGAGCCTGTGTCGCAAGAAGTAAGCTCAATGCACAAGGCGGCGTGCAGGTTCGCCGGCGACCTATTCGCGAAACGGGTCTCGGCCGCATGATTAAACGTCAGATCTAGCTGACCGTGCGGGACCTGATGCGTTGCGCATTCTGGTGGCGAAGCAGAGATTTGCGCTCCTTCCTTCCGGTACCGGGCCGGCAGTGAGTGGGAAAGCGCTCTGTCGGCAGCCCTGGTTACTCAGGCGGGCCGGGAGGATCCTCTTGCCGGTTATTATTCCGCTTCTTGTAGCGTTGGCTTAAGTGCCTGCCATTGCTCGTGAGACATGGTTGGCAGGTCAAACTGGTGACCGCGCTCAGACAGATATGAGATTCTTGCAGTTGAGGAGGGGTTCTCCGTAACTCGGGTTGCGAAGCTCGAATCATAGGAGAACCCCATGCAGGTTTTTGGCCTGCCCGGTATATTATACGCAACGCCGGCCGGGCGTCGCGGCTTCTCGGCGCGAAGACCCCAACTATCGAAGCAGAGAGAAGACGCGACGCGGTGGCGCGATGGCGGCGCGCGATGCGGGACGGACTGGATGCCGGGCAGGCAGCGCGGGCCGTCGGAGTGCCGCGTTCGACCCTCTATCGCTGGGAAAGCGCATTGAGGCCGACCGCCGCCGCATCATCCTCGCAGGCGACCCGCCGAGCCCGAGCAATCCACCGCCGGGCTGCCGGTTCAACACGCGCTGTCCGGTGGCGATGGATATCTGCCGGTTGGACGAGCCCCAACTGCGTCCCGTTCCTCATGGCGGCGTCGCCGCCTGCCATCTGGCTGAGAGTGATCAGTAAGCGGTCAGCCGATAACGTCAGGCCTAAAGTTCCAAGGCATGAGCATTTCGATTTCGGATGCCGGCCAGCCTTGAGCGATGCGGGTCAAGGTCTGCGAGAGCCAGTCGAGCGGATCGACGCTGTTCATTTTGCAGGTTTGCAGCAAGGTGGCTACCGTCGCCCAGGTTCGTCCACCGCCTTGGCTGCCGGCGAATAGACTATTCTTTCGCGTGATCGTCTGGGGCCTGATTGCACGCTCGACGATATTGGAGTCGATTTCGATACGGCCGTCCATCAGAAAGCGTTCCAGCGCCTCCCGCCGGGTGAGCGCGTAGCGGATCGCCTCGGCAGTTTTGGATTTTCCGGAGACCTTCCCCAGTTCCGCTTCCCATAGATCGAAGAGGCTCGCGACAATGGCCACGGACTTTTCCTGACGGAGCGCGGCGCGGCTATCGGCATCCTTGCCGCGGACCTCGTCCTCGACCTCCCACAGTTTGCTCATGGCTGTGACCGAAGCCGTCGCGGCCCGCGAGATCCCACTGATATGCAGGTCGTAAAACTTGCGCCGCAGGTGGGCCCAGCACCCGGCGAGCCGGATTGTTTCATTGCTGCCGGCTTTGGCCCGTGCCTTGACCAGGTTGGTATAGGCCGAGTAGCCATCCACTTGCAGGATACCGCTGAACCCGGCGAGGTGGCGCGCCACGCAATCTGCGCCTCTGCTGTCTTCAAAACGATAGGCATCCATTGGCGGACTGGTTCCGCCATAGGGTCGATCATCGCGTGCGTAGGCCCATAGCCAGGCTTTCGTGGTTTTCCCGGAACCGGGGGCAAGGGTGGGCAAGGTCGTCTCGTCGGCGAAGACCCTTTCGCCCTCCTTCACACGCTCGAGGATGTAATCGGCGAGCATCTGCAACTCGAAGCCCAGATGCCCCATCCACTGCGCCATCAACGACCGGCTGACTTCAACGCCATCGCGCAGATAGATCGTCTCCTGCCGGTAAAGCGGAAGGCCCGTCGGCGTATTTCGACACGGCGATATAGGCGAGCAGCCGCTCCGTCGGCAGGCCGCTTTCAACGATGTGCGCCGGCGCCAGAGCCTGGACCACGCCCTCGCGGCCCCGGAAAGCGTATTTGGGACGGCGCGTGACGATGACCCGGAACTTCGGCGGCACGACGTCCAGCCGCTCGGACCGATCCTCGCCGATCAGAACCTTTTCCAGCCCCTCGCAGTCGGCCGGGATTTCCGGCTCGATAACTTCCTCGATGCGCTCGAGATGAGCTGCAAAACCCTTGCGTGGACGCGCCGCGCGCTTTGGCTTGCCCTTGACCGCGTGATCGAGTTCGCTGCGGATCGCAGAAAGGCCGGTCTCGACCTCTTCGAAGGCAAAGGAGGCCTGCTCGTCGTCGATGGCCAGGCGTAGCCGCTCGGAACGCGTGCCATGTTGCGTGCGCTGCAAAACCTTCAGGATCGACGTGAGATTGGCGATCCGCTCGTTGGCGCTCTCGACGGCCTTCAGCCGGGCGACCTCCGCCTCGGATGCTGCGATCCGAGCTTCGGCGACTACGATCCGGGCCTCGCTCGCAGCCTGCTCGCGAGCCATGGAAAGGATCATCGCCTTCAGCGTATCGACGTCGTCCGGCAGATCGGGAGCAGGCAAAACCATGCGGGAAAGGAGAGCACAAAAACAGCCGCTTTCCCAACAATTACAACACCATGATTCATCTTGCCGCAGCCATGCTTCAACCCAGCGACAACGGCCGCCTAACCTTGGCCGGGCGGATCTTCTTCCAGTCCAACCCGGCAAGAAGAGCCATCAACTGGGCGTGGTCGAGACGCATGCGCGCGGCCGATACCGCAGACCAGCAGAAGCTGTGATCTTCCAGAGTCTTCGAATAAAGACAAACCCCGCTGCCGTCCCACCACACGATGCGAACCCGGTCCGCACGCTTCGAACGGAACACATGAAGCGCCCCCGAGAACGGATCCAGGCCGCCATCCCTGACCAGCGCCATCAAAGATGCCGCGCCCTTGCGGAAGTCGACTGGCTGGCACGACACGTAAACCATCACACCGGAAGTGATCATGCCTTGCGAACCGCGCGGATGATCCTCGCCAGGCGATCGGGATCAACATCGCCGCCGGCGCGCACCACTGCATCGCCAATGACGATTTCCACCGTGTCGCTGCCCACCGCTTCAAAGCGCGTGAACTTCGCCGGCTTGCTCGCTGCCTCCGCCAATGGCGCAACCATGCCCGACGAAAGCGCCTTGCGGCGCCACGCATAGAGCTGCGAGGGGTCCAGCCCCTCGGAACGCGCAACCGCCGACACATTGCCCCCTGGCGAGAACGCTTCGGCGACAAGCCGTGCCTTCTCTTCGTCCGACCGATGGCGTGGCTTGCGTCGGGACGGCACAGGCTCCGCCGTCAAAATCTCGAATGTTCGATGATGGCTCATACTGTCGCTCATAGGATTCTCCGCATGATTCACGCTGAAAATGAGCGATCCACCGCCTGCACGCTACGTGGGGATGCCTGCGCGCTTACAGTGATCACCGCCCGGTGATCTGACAACGAATGGCAGTTGGTCTTCCGAGAATAACGTTAAGCGCCGTCTGCCAGCGTCTGATCTCGCTGCGACGGGATTAGATTGGCCTACCACCACCCTCGCAAGGCGGGGAGACCGGAGCGGACGCGCGATTCGCGTCCGGGTGTGAAAGGTGAACTCCTGCGTGTCCAACAAGCCGTAGCGAGACGCGATGTCGTAATAGCAAGCGGCCTCAACGCTGGCGGCGGCCTCTGCTCCACCGATGCAGGCCACCGAGCAATCCGATCTTGAAGATTACGAAAAGGGCCACGAGTGCAATCACTGTGTAAGAGATCGGATTTGAGGCGTCGCTTAGACCGCGCCACGATAGCCACCAGGGCGCGCCTGCGTGCATGGCGATCAGCGCGACGATGCCTAGCACCAGGCCTATGGTGTGCAGGTGGCTCATGGCTGCAGGCCGTGCCGGGCCTGAGGGTTCTTCCGTGCCGAGAGCGACAAACCTATCGCGAATACGGGCAACGTCGGCGGCCGCCGTGGCTAGCACGAACTGCAGGTTCTTCGTGCCAACCGCGCCGCTAGCGACGATGTTGAGACCCGAGTCCCGGAATTCCGTTATGATGTCGTCGACTGTGCTGACGCCGTGATGGTGGAAGCGATCGATGAAGCCTCCATCCTGTGGCGCTTGCACGAAGTCGACGGCGAGTACGCGACCGGATGGCTTCAGGACTCTGTGTATCTCATGAGCCATCTGATTACGTCCATCGGCAGAAAGATGATGGAGCATCAGCGTCGTCGTTACGACATCGAATTCGGCATCCCGGAACGGTAATGCCTGGGCGGCGGCCTTTTCAAAGGTGACCTTCAGACCGACTCTTCGAGCCTTCGCACCCGCCCTGGTGATCATTTCCGGTGACGCATCGATCCCGTGCACGGTGCCCGTCGGCCCGACCTGCTGCTTGGCAAGTATAGCGAGCGTTCCCGTCCCGCACCCTATATCGAGGACGGACTCTCCAGGTTCGAGCTGCGTCAACCGGAGGATCTTTTCGCGAAAGGCGCGTTCGCGGCCTAAGGTGAACAGCCAAGTCATCAGATCGTAGCGTGCTGCCCAATGTATGATGCGGCCGGGCGCGCCGGCTCCGCTGTTGTTATGCCCATGTTTTCTCATCAGAGACTCCTTGGCCACTCTCGCCGGTTGATGGACATCATGTTCGGAAACTGACATGATATCCGGGAACGCGTCAACGACCATTCGCGGCAGAATGTCCGGTACCGCACGGTCCTCTGCCATCTGACCGGAAAAGCTCATGGTAACGGAAAAGACGATAGACCGCCGTGTCGCCCGGACCCGGTCGACTCTTCACCATGCGCTGATCACTTTGATCCTGAGAAAGGGATATGAAGCAATTACCGTCGAGGACATCTGCAATGAGGCAAACATCGGCCGATCGACCTTTTACGCGCACTTCACCAGCAAGGACGACCTCAAGCGCAGCGGCGTGGACGATCATCTGCGCGCCATGCTGGTCGAACGCCAGCGGCATGCGCTTGCAGCGCCAGGCGAGCTGAAAGATCGCAGCTTGGGGTTCGTGCTCGGTATGTTCGAGCACGCGCGTGAACATATAGATCTCTACCGAGCTCTGGCCGGGGGCCGCGGTGGGACTATTGTGCTCGGCAGCATCCGCGAGATTCTATGCGATCTCGTGCGCGCGGAGCTTGCCGCAAAGAAGGACAGGAAGCTCCCCGATGTCGTGCCGAACGAACTGATCGTCCAGTTCGTCGTGGGTGCCTTTCTGTCGGTGCTGATCTGGTGGCTCGACGGCGGCGCCAAATTGCCGCCGCAACAAGTCGACCAGATCTTCCGGCGTCTGGCCACCGAGGGCGTCCCGTCGGCTTAGATATCAGGCCGAAGAACTGTGAAGCAGTCAGTTGCAGTGCCGGCGTTGCCAATTCACCAACCACCGGCTTTGTTCGACGCATGTCCTTGAGGTCGCGATACACCGCCGTGAGGTCTGTCGACCAACGCCTCCGATACGTGGCTTGCGGCCGTCAGACGGCCGTCGGCGTGGACAGCAGCCACAGCCCGAAAACCGTATATCCGACCATAAAAACGGTCAGCGGAAATTGGCTGAGCGCCGCGCGGCTGCGCGCCGGATGCAAACGGAACGCCAGCCCATGCGCGACCAGAACGGCAAGTATATGGCCGCCGATGATCGCCGCCGCCTGAAAGTTCCAGATGATCCACGCTGCATCGGAGCCCATGATCACTCCCGCCCCGACATTCATGTGCGCCGTGCCGAATAGGTTCCATCCCCGATCAAACGGATCCGAAATAGCGACGAGCGCATTCTGGCCGTTCACCAGGAGGGCCGTCAGATAGTGGGAAAAATGATAGGCGAGCGCGATCGGGACGATCGACCAGACAAGGAGCCCGACCGCTTTTCCGAAAGAGATGCTCCCGGCCAACCGCTCACCGACAAACACTGCGGCGAAGAACACGGCGACAAGTGCGATAAACATCAGCACAAGACCGGCGCTGTTGATTCCGACTAATGCCGAGCGCCCCGGAAATTCGAGCGGATTGACACCATTCGCGCCCAGCCAAGAGAAGGTCTTCGACAGACCGTCGAAGGACACCGAGCTCAACGTCAGCAACAGAAAGAGCATACCGCTCGCCGGTAAGGCTTGCGCGCTCCACAATTTCGCTCCAGGCCAGCAGAGTGAGAGGGCGCGCCCCCCGCTTGGGTGGTCCGGCGTCGTTTCGACGATGGCGAAGCGTGACACCATGCGGAAGAACGCGGACAGAAACTCGCCGCGCCGGCTCCAGCCTTCGTAGCCGAAGATGATCATGCAGACGAAGGTCGAGAGCCAGTAGGCCATGAGAGCGAACGCAAGCCGCGCCGGATCTTCGGGCGCCGGATAGATCAGCTCGAACCAGGCGAAGCTTGCAAACAAAATCAACGCCGGCCAGTAAGCCAGTCCTTGTGGCATTGTGCGATCGCGGAATGCCGGGAAGACGCTGGAGAAAATGCGCCACGGCCCGTACCACGGGTTTGTCCACGACCAAACATTGCCGAATACGCCCTGAAGCAATGTCAGTCCGACCCAGACCAGCGTCCACACCGTTAGCGGAAGTGGATTCGACAGCGGATCTCGGCTGCCGAGAATTCCCGCCGCCACGAGTATGGCGAGAACCGCGAAGGCGAGCATGCTGATCCAAATGCGCGCGGCGTCGCCGAATTGACCAATTGGCAGGCGGGATGCCGAAATGCGTTCGAGCAGCCTGGGCGGGAGGACAGCCAGAACCAGAAAACTCGCGGCTACGGCCACCGCCCCGCCCACGACATAATATCCGGTCGGCAGGAGCATGACATAGCCGCGCTCGGAAGCATGGGCAAAGGCTGGGGTTGTGAAATGCGGCACGAGGGCAGCAGCTGATAATGCGATGCCCAACGCTCTCGCAGAGATGCTTTTATGTTCGCTGTCCGCCGCCATCCATCCGTCTTGCCACATGGCATTTGCGAAGGAAAGCGGACTACTGCTCGCGCAAGTGGAGGTGCCAAAGTGGGTGCCCGACTTCGTGCTAGCCCCCAAAGCCCGCTTGGTGAACAGGCCATATGATGCAGCTACGACTTCGAGTCGAGAGTTGCGTTGTGGACGACGTTCTCGTCCTCTGCCGTCTGCTGCAATACGTGGCAGCTGTGCCTGCGCCGGCCGGCGGCGCATTATCGTCGAAACAGGACCGGAGCGCCCACCGCCAGGCGCCCGGATCGTCGACGTGCAGAAGTTGTGGGCCGAACATCTACCAATGGCCGGAACTCGCGGCGCTGTCGATCCTGTTTCGCGAACGCCTGGTGTATTCCTTCGAGAGTCGGCCGCGCTTGTTCGACATTACCTCGCGCAGCATCGAAGGCGTCGCCGGCCTGATCGTGGGCCGGCGTCGCGGTCTGGCAGGTCGCTGCGCGCTGACCAGGCCCCGGATGGATTTCTGATTTGCGTCTGCCCATCCGGCTGGCGCATGGGCTGGCGGGAGAGGTTCGCTAGTTCAGGATCTGGGCAAGAAACAGTTTGCTGCGCTGGTGACGCGGATGCGAGAAGAATTCGGAGGGCGTGTTCATCTCGACGATCTCGCCCTGGTCCATGAAGACGACGCGGTCGGCGACCTGGCGGGCAAATCCCATCTCGTGCGTGACGCACAGCATCGTCATGCCATCGTCGGCCAGCGCGACCATGGTGTCGAGCACTTCCTTGACCATTTCAGGATCGAGGGCGGAGGTCGGTTCGTCGAAGAGCATGATCTTCGGGCTCATACAGAGCGCACGGGCGATGGCGACGCGCTGCTGCTGACCGCCGGACAACTGGCCGGGATATTTATGCGCCTGGTCCGGGATCTTCACCCGCTCCAGATAGTGCATGGCGGTCTGCTCGGCTTGCCCGCGCCGGATCCTGCGCACCCAGATCGGCGCCAGTGTCAGGTTTTCCAGAATGGTCAAATGCGGGAACAGGTTGAAGTGCTGGAACACCATGCCGATGTCACTGCGGATTACGTCGATCTGCTTCAAATCGTTGCTGAGTTCGACGCCTTCGACGACGATCTGCCCCTGCTGATGCTCCTCCAGCCGGTTGATGCAGCGGATCATCGTCGACTTGCCCGAGCCGGACGGACCGCAGATCACCAGCTTCTCGCCGCGATGGACGGTCAGGTTGATATTCTTCAGCACATGGAAGTTTCCGTACCACTTGTTCATGCCGGTCATTTGGATAGCGGGTGGAGCGCTGCGATCGGGCATGGACGGAACGCGCGTTGGGGCGGACGATAACATCAAGGCATTTCCTAGTGAGCGGTCGGGCCGCGCCGCTCCAGGAAGTCGGCGAAGCGGGCGAATGAGAAGGAGAGCGCGAAGAAGATCGCGCCGATGAACAGGAACGTCTCGGCCGCCGGCGACGGCCAGTCCGGGTCTGCCAGCGCCGCCTTACCGGAGCTGATCAGGTCGAACAGGCCGACGACCAGGACCAGGCTGGTGTTCTTGATCATGACGATGATGGTGTTGGCCAGCGCCGGGATCGCCACCCGGATCGCCTGCGGCAGGATCACCAGATATTGCGTGCGCCAGAAGGGCAGGCCGAGCGCCGCCGCGGCCTCGTGTTGGCCATTCGGGATGGCCTGCAGGCCGCCGCGGATCACCTCGGCGAGATAGGCCGCCGCGAAGATGGTGAGGGCGACCAGCGCACGCACGAACTTGTCGGGCAACAAGGCTTCGGGCAGGAACAGCGGCATCATGATCGATGCCACGAACAGGATGGACAAGAGCGGCAGTCCGCGCACCGATTCTATCAGGACCACGGCGCCGATGCGTATCGCGGGCATGGTCGAGCGCCTGGCAAGCGCCAACAGGATGCCGACGGGGAAGGCGACGCCGATGGCAACGACGGTGAGGATGAGCGTCACCGGCAGGCCGCCCCAGGACGAGGTCGGAACCTCGGCTAGGCCGAAACCGCCGGCCATCAGCCAGAAGATCAACACGAGCGCCGCCATCCAGAGCGCTGCCAGCCGCGGCGCCCAGCTGGCGGGC
Source organism: Mesorhizobium sp. M0185 (assembly GCF_040322175.1). NCBI lineage: Bacteria > Pseudomonadati > Pseudomonadota > Alphaproteobacteria > Hyphomicrobiales > Phyllobacteriaceae > Mesorhizobium > Mesorhizobium sp. M0185. Next base: position 45,298 of record NZ_JAMYSY010000041.1, read on the forward strand.
CGCACCGACCAGGCAAGCAGCGCCAGGATGAGCAGGCAGACGATGGCGGGGCGCCAGCGTTCGTCGAACGGATATATGCCGAACAGCAACTGCCCGGACTTGGCGTAGATGAAGCTCCAGCAGGCTCCGGTGGCCACCCGGCAGGCGCTTGGATTGGGATCGAACAGCACGGCGTCGATTACCAGCCAGCGCAGCATCGGCGGTACCGTGGCGACGAGCAGAACGCCGAACAACAGCGTCAGGGCGGCATTGAGCGGCGTGCCGAACAGGAGCTTGGCGGACCGCCGCAAGGCGCCGAAGCGGATCTGTCCTGGCATTGGCTCGGCCGGAAGGGAAAGAGACACGGCCTTCATAGTTCAGCGCTCCACGATGGCGATGCGACGGTTGTACCAATTGGCCGCGCTCGACAGGCTCAGGTTGAGGGCGAGATAGACGCCGAGGATGATGAAGACGCCCTCGATCGAATGGCTGGACTTGCTGATGATGGTGTTCATGACCGCAAGGAAGTCCGGATAGCCGACCGCGATCGCCAGCGTCGAATTCTTGACGACGTTGATGTATTGGCTGTTGAGCGGCGGGACGATCACCCGCAGCATCTGCGGGATGATGATCAGACGCAGTATTTTGCCGCGCGGCAGGCCGAGCGAATAACCTGCGTCCCACTGACCGCGGCCGACCGAAAGCACGCCGCCGCGCACGATCTCGGCGACGAAGCCGGTGGTGTAGATGGTCAGCCCGATGAGGATGGTGCTGAGTTCGGGCGTCAGTTCCTTGCCGCCCTTGAAATTCGACCCGGTGAAGGTCGGCCAGTCGACGGAGAATTTCGCGTCGGCAAGCCATAGTCCGGCAACGCCCACCGTGAGGATCGCCGGCGTGGCCAGCGGCGGCAACCATCCTCGTCGCGCCGCCGCCCAGCCGGCAGCCGCCAGTGCCAGGGCGAGAGCAATGACTAGCAATCCCGGGTTGGCGACGTCCATGCTGACGGCCGGCACCACAAAGCCGCGCATTGAGGCGTAAACGCCTGGCAGCGGATTGAGCGCTTCGCCGACCGGCGGCAGCACCTTCCACCACAGCGAATAGAGAAAGATCAGAAGCACGATCGGCGGTGAATTGCGTGCAACCTCCACCCATACGCGGCAGGTGCCCGCCGCCAGGGGATTGCTGCTCAGCCGGGTGATGCCGACGACGAGGCCGAGCGCGGATGAAAAGACGATGATGACCGCGGAGACGAAGACCGTATTGGCGAGCCCGGTCGCGATCGCCCAGTAATAGGGGTCCCGCGACTTGTAAGTGAGGATTGCTTCCGAGATGACGATCCTTGACGGCATCGTCAGGAAATCGAAGCCGATCGGGATGCCGCGTGCCCTGAGATTGGCGAAAGTCGTGCTGACGAGCAGGGCAGCGAAAGCGGCAACCGCGGCGGCCAGGGCACACTGGATGATGATCGATCTGGTCTTGGCATCGCTCAGCATGTTGACCTCGAGGGTTCGCGGCGTTGGCAGGGAAGGGGAGCGCCGGGCCCGTTCCCTCCATCATGCGGCTCAATCCCAGGGGAAAGGATAGTTGAGGCCGCCGTCCTTCCACAACGCGTTCAGACCGCGTTCGACCTTTAGCGGGCTGTCCTTGCCGAGATTGCGGTCCCAGATCTCGGCGTAGTTGCCCATTTGCTTGATGACGTTGTAGGCCCACTTATCGTCCAATCCGAGCGGCTTGCCGAAGCCGGGTTCCTCGCCGAGCACCCGTTTGACTTCCGGACTGCCCGAGGCAAGCTTTTCATCGACGTTTTGCGAGGTGATGCCGTTGGCCTCGGCCCAGAACAGGGCATTCAATGTCCAACGCACGACGTCGAAGAGTTGATCGTCGCCGCGGGCGACCGCGACGCCATTGGGTTCGGCGGCTTTGCCGACCTTGATGATGTCGTAGTCGTCCGGGTTCTTGGCCACCGCGGCACGCTGTCCTGCTGCCGCGGTGCCGTCGGTGACGTAGGAATCGCAGCGGCCGCCAAAGAAGGCGTCGCGCGCCTGAATGGTCGAGTCGTAATAGACTTTCTCCATCGCGATCCCGAACTCTTCCTCGGTTTCCTCGATCGCTTTCTCGGTCAGGCTGCCACCGCCTTGCAGGCAGACGGTCTTTCCGTCCAGCAGTTTGGGCTCGGTAATATTGTCGGCCTTGCGCACGAGCATGCCGTCCGTGTCGTAGAGATTGATCCAGACGAAGCGGACAACCGTATCGCGACTGTAGGTGATGGTGGATGTGCGCGACAGAACGTCGATCTCTCCGGTCTGCAGCGCAGGAAAACGTTGGCCTGCGTTAAGCGGCACGTAACGGATCTTCTCCTTGTCGCCGAGGATGGCGACCGCGAAAGTGCGGCAGATATCGGAATCGAAGCCGCGATAATACCCCTTCTCGTCGGGCCGGGAGAGACCAGGCACGCCCTGGCTGGCGCCGCAGCTGACATAGCCGCGTTCCTTGATCTTGTTGATAACCGCCTGCGCGCTGGCGTCCACGGCGCCCGAAGTCAGGCTGGCCAATCCTATCGCCAGACCCGTGAGCCATTTCAGAACTTGATGTTTCATAGTCATTCCCCTTCTCGTTGAGGTTCTAATCATTCGGCGGCCTTGGCGTCGGCTGCTGCGGTTCCGTTGCGCCGGGCTTCATCAAAGAGTTCGAAGGCCTGGGAAAGGTCGGCCAGAAGATCTTCGAGCGCCTCAAGGCCGATCGACAGGCGCCAGACCGGGCCGGGCTTCAGCCAATCGAGGCTGGCGCGCCCTTTGCGCGGATCGCTGACGGCAATCAGCGAATGCACGCCGCCCCAGCTTGCGCCGAGCTTGAACAGCCGCAGGCTGCGCAGGACATCGGATTGCAGTGGCGCCAGTTCCGGCCGCAGCACGAAGGAGAACACGCCCGCCGATCCGGCGAAGTCACGCTTCCAGACCGCGTGGCCGGGATGGCCAGGCTCCGCGGGATGCAAGATCTGCGCGACTTCCGGGCGTTCCGATAGCCAGGCGAGGATCTTGCGCGCGGTGGCGTCGGCATGACGCATGCGCACCGGCATCGTCATCAGGCCACGCTCGCACAGCGCGCAATCCTCCGGCGAGACCCCGTAGCCGAGGAAGCGCGCCGTGTCCTTCAGGCGTCGGAACAGCGCCTCGTCGCGCACTGAGACTGAACCCATCAGGAGATCGCCATGGCCGCCGGCGTGCTTGGAAAGCGCCTGCATCGAGATGTCGACGCCATGGGCGAGCGGCTTGAACAGCAGATGCGATGCCCAGGTGTTGTCGGCCGCGACGAGCGCGCCGGCCTTGTGGGCCGCGGCTGTGATGGCGGGCACATCCTGGACTTCGAAGGTGGCTGAGCCAGGCGATTCTGCCCAGACCAGCCGCGTTCTGCCGTCGATCATCGCCGCGATGCTTGCGTCCAGCCGTGGATCGTAGGAAACCGCCTCGATCCCGAGTGGGCCGAGAAAACGCTCGGCCATGTCGCGCGCCGGGCCATAGAGCGTCTCCGGGATCAGAACGCTTTCGCCGCCACGGCAGACAGCCATGGTCGCCAGCGTCATGGCCGCCATGCCCGACGGGACGACGAGAGCCCGCGATCCGCATTCCAACACGGCGATATGATCTTCGAGCTGCCGGCTGGTCGGTGTGCCGTAAAGTCCGTAGCTGAACCCGTCGTACAGACGCTCGACGCGACGCTCGAACGATTCCAGATCGTCAAAGACCACGGTCGAGGCTCGCTCGACCGGCATCGCCACCGCCTGGAACGGTTCCTCGGAGCGCTTGGGAGGATGGACATGTGAAGTGTCGTCGCGTCGGTTCATGGGCGAAACTTAGCGGGCTCATCCATTGCCATCTATGACCGCAGCGATAAAGTTAATTCGCTTTTGATATGGGCTGACTATGAACCTGCGCGACATCGATGTCTTCAACGCGATCATGATCACGCGCGGCGCCGGCGCGGCGGCCGCGCTGCTGGATACCTCGCAGCCGGCCATCAGCCGTTCGCTAGCCAAGCTAGAAGCCGAACTCGGCTTCAGGCTTTTCGACCGCATTCGTGGCAGGCTGGTGCCGACACGCGAAGGGGAGTTGTTCCATGCCGAGGTGAAAGCCAACCTGGTCGGGCTCGACCGGCTCAAGCTGCGCGCGGCACAGATCAAGGAGGTCGGCACCGGTACCATCCGTGTCGCTAGCCTGTCGGCGCTCGGGCATGGGCTGGTGCCGCGCGCCATAGTAGCGTTCTCGCGCCGGCATCCGCAGGTGCGCATCAGCTATCAGGTCCGCACCTCCAACATCGTGCGCGACCTGGTCGCGTCTGGCAGTTTCGATATCGGGCTCGCGGCCGACGAGGTCGACACCAGCGGCGTGCTGCACAGCATCTTCACCACGCCGCGCGCCGTTTGCGTCATGCCGAAGAACCACCGGTTGGCGCGGAAGCAGATGATCACGCCGGCCGATCTCGCCGACGAGGCTTTCCTGGCATTGTCGCCGGAAGATACGGCTCGGCTCGCGATGGACAAGATCCTGGCCGCGCATGGGGTACGGCCGCGCATCCTGATCGAAACGCCCTACGGCCTGACCATCGCTATCCTTGCAGCGAAGGGCATGGGGATTGGCTTGGTCAATCCCTCCGTCATTGCGGACCGCATGATCGGCGGCATTTTGGCCAGGCCATTCGAGCCGGCCGTCAATTTCCGCGCGCTACTCCTGCGCCCGCCGGACGGCATCAATTCGACCTTGATCACCGACTTCATTGCCGAACTCTATGCCGCCCGCAATATGCTATCGAGCGAGGCATAGGCAATGTGGCTCGCCGCCTAAACATAGACGCGACCGGTCTTGCCTCAGTAAGGCGCGGACGTCCATGGCCTCACGCAGCCTCGCACGGCGCAAATTCGTGTTCGCCCTTTAGCCGGCTTCCTCGTTTGCAAGAAACCGGACGATCTCGGCGAACGCGGAGCTATCCTGCCAGAGAAATAGATGGCCACCTTCGAACATCCGCAAGGTCGCCCTCGGGAGTCTTCCCACCATGCATTCCTGAGATGACGGTAGAGCGATCCCGTCGTACCACCCGCCACATATTAGAACTGGGCACCCGATTTGGTCCAGGCGCTCCCAGGGGCGTTGTCACGGTAACCGCGTGTCAGGGATCGCTGCGATAGATGCTGGGGACGAACACTTCGCAGATCAGCTACAAACGGCATCGGTTCCCACCCGAGATCATCGCCCACGCGGTGTGGCTGTATTATCGATTTCCGCTGAGCCTGCGTCGTGTCGAAGAAATGCTGCTGGAGCGCGGCATTGTCGTTTCCTACGAGACGATCCGTCGGTGGGGAAAGAAGTTCGGGCTGGACTACGCCCGGCGCCTGCGCCGCAAGCAGCCCAGTCGAAATGATATCTGGCACCTCGACGAAGTCGCCATCATGATCGCCGGCAAGAAGCATTGGTTATGGCGGGCCGTCAACCAGGACGGCTATGTGCTCGACGAGATCGGCTAGACCCGGCGCAACACTAAGGCCGCCAAGCGCGTGCTGACACGGCTGTTGAAGAAGCAGGGCCAGGTGCCGAAGCGCATGATCACCGACAAGCTCGGCTCCTATGGAGCAGCGCGGCGTCTAGTCATGACGGACATCGAGCACCGGTCGCACAAGGGCTTGAACAACAGAGCGGAGAATTCGCATGTGCCACTGCGAAAACGAGAGCGGATGATGCAAGGTTTCGGTCACCGGGGAGCCTCCAGCGTTTCGTCTCGACGTTCTCTGCAGTCCGCAATCTCTTCGTCCCGCCCCGTTCAAAACGCTCCGCCTTTCAGATCCATCTTCACCGCTTGAATGCCATGGCGCAATGGAAAGCTGCTGCCGGCGTGATCGCCTGAAATCATTCCCAAAAGTCACAACGACAGCCCATCTCCGTTTATGTGACATCACCTCTTGGGGTTGATGATGCTCCCGCGGGTCGAATAGAGGTCGCCAAAGAGGTAGCGGCGCCGTCTTTCCCGGCACAAACCAGCTCCTGCGCTCGTCGTTCCACCTCGCTCGCGGAAACGCCCCCGAAATCGCTCGACGGTCATTCGCTCATAAGGAAAGTTCGCCAAGGCACCGGGCGTGTCTTGTTTCTGAGGCGTAGAATGATGCTTGGATTCCTCCACGGTCGTGCCGTCAGCTGTTGGATCCGCAGAGCAACGTCCCGCCGGCCTAATGGTTCACACGCGAGCCAGAACTCTGGGCGCGCTGGGATTGGGCAGGCTAGTACTCCGTAATCATTCGGCGCGGCGGAGCGCAATTAGGAGTCTCACGAGTGCACCGTGGACTTGCGAAGCCCGTGAGCAAATCGCCGATGGCGGTAACGAATCCGGAAACTCGTCCCGGCTGCGTTGTTCAGCGCTGGCGCCTGATTCCTGGCCGAGGAACGCTTGCCGCGCCAACCCTGCAACCTAGATCACCTCGTGCTGCGCGACTTTATAGGCAGCACAGATTGCGCGAGCAATGGCCGAAAGATTTAAGGCAGAGATCTTGAAAACTTCCGCAGCTGAAATGGTACACGCGTACATTGCTAGACGGCACGCCTCCGTTCCGGCAAAGCTGCGAATCGCGGGGCCAATGGCAATCCGCAGGTCGGCGGGTTCGGGCAACGCTCATTGAAAAATGGGCCGCCGACTTTCCTTTTGGCTGTAAGCTCGCTTCATGGCGCTTGGACACGCTAGACTAACTCTAGCAATCAACTGTAGCGGCCACCTGAACGAGTAAGTAGCGCCATTACCGGACCCTCACCGCCGCTCTCAACAGCGGACCTTCGCTCTACGGCCGGAGTCGACCCGAAGACGACCTTGGCCCGCCGGGTCATGAATGGCAGCCCTACTCCCGCAACTGCCCTTTCCGACCCCCGCGCTGGATCCCGATATCTGCCACGCGGGCCCTTGCAGTTGTTGTCCGGCTGTTTGCGCATGTCACATGTCAATAGCCACAGCCGCGTGACCGCGATCCTGGTTCATTGAGGTCGAACCGTCCGGAAGAAACGCCCTCTCCGAATCGTTCTTCCGCGTCCTTAACGAAATAATTGACAGTCCAACCAAAACGGCGCTCCGTGGTTCGACGGGGATGGATCTTGGCACTCTTGGCGATGCCGGACTTCGCCGTCACGATAGGGAGGATGCAATGCCGACAGTCATTGGCCACCATAACATCACAAAAGGAGCGAAGCACTGGCTCGACTCGCCGAAGCGCAAAGAGCTTTTTGGTCCGCTCGGCGTGACCAACATACGAACATTTGTAGATCCACAAAATCCGACCCGGGTGGCCGTTCTTATGGACGTTCCGGACATGGACGCCATGATGAAAGCTATGCAGAGCAAGGAAGCCGCGGATGCGATGGCCTTCGATGGAGTGGTGCCAGAGTCCTTGGTGATCCTGGTCGAATCGTAAAGGTGATTGCTCCGCTGGCCAAGGTTAGAAGGGTTTGCTCAGCGATTGCCGTGCCGTTCCGGTCATTCTGGAAAGCGCCCATTATTGGCGTAGAGCCCGCTGGGCACTGGCTTCAAGAGCCGGTCCTGCGCGTGAGCGCCGCCGTTGGTCTCGGTCGTGCCAAGATCAGCCGCTACAGCTTGCGCAACCTAATGCCGGCTCAGGTCCGCAAAGCAACTATTCCGCGCGTTCACGCTGGACTTCCGCTTGCCACCCCGAGGCTGCCATTGCGCGCATACGCAACGCTGCGAATTTGGCACTTCAACCGAACAGGAAAATGCCTTTCTCTGCGCGGGATTAAGATTACTTCATGGCGACTTTGAGCCGACCGGACCTGAGTGATATTCATAGAGGTGACTGGGTGGATCGCCGGCTGCCGCGTGCATGGCGGCCCTACACGCGGCTCGCGCGGCTGGATCGGCCAGTGGGCATATGGCTGACGTTGTTCCCTGTTGGGCCGCATTGATCCAAGCGGCACATGGTATCCCCGCCGTTCAGCAATTGGCGCTATTCACCCTTGGCGCGTTTCTGATGAGAAGCGCCGGGTCCACGATCAATGACATTGCCGATCGCAGGTTCGACGGCCAAGGGCCTGGGCGACGTGCTGATCGCCTGGGAAAACGAGGCCTATCTGGCGCTGGACGAGTTCGGCGCCGATCAGTTCGAAATCGTCATCCCGCCGACCTCGATCCTGGCCGAGCCGCCGGTCGCCGTTGTCGACGCCAATGTCGATGCCAAGGGCACACGGAAAGTTGCCGAAGCCTATCTGGGCTATCTCTATTCCAAGGAAGGCCAGACGATCATCGCCAAGAACCACTACCGTCCGGCGAAGCCCGACCTGGTGCCTGCGGAGGATCTCGCCAAACTGCCGGAAATCAAGCGGATCAGCATCGACGATCCAATTTTCGGCGGATGGATGAAGGCGCAGCCTTACCATTTCGGCGACGGTGGTATATTTGACCAGATCTATAAGCCGGCCCAATAGCATTTAGATCAGGACGACATGACCACAGCACGCCCGCCAAGGCGGGGTGGCGGTTCAGACAGCCGAGCGTCATTCCGGGTTTCGGATTGACGCTCGGCTTCTCGCTTGCCTTCCTCACCCTCCTCATTCCGCTGTCCGGGCTGATCTGGCGCTCGGCGGCGCTCGGCTGGACCGACTTCTGGGCGATCGTCACCGATCGCCGCACCATCAACGCGCTTGAAATCAGCTTCGGCACCGCCTTCATTGCCGCCGCTGTCAACGTCGTCTTCGGCACGATCGTCGCCTGGGTGCTGGTGCGCTACAACTTTCCCGGCCGCCGCATCGCCGATGCCATGGTCGACCTGCCCTTCGCGCTGCCGACGGCGGTGGCCGGCATCGCGCTGACCACGCTTTACGCACCGAACGGCTGGATCGGAAGCCTGCTGATGCCGCTCGGCATCAAGGTCGCCTACACGCCGCTTGGCATCGTCATCGCGTTGATCTTTATCGGCCTGCCTTTCGTCGTTCGTACCGTGCAGCCGATCATGGAGGAGATCGACAAGGAGGTGGAGGAAGTGGCCGCAACGCTCGGCGCCAATCGCTTCCAGATCATCAGCCGCGTTCTGCTTCCCGGACTGGCGCCGGCCATCGTCACCGGTTTCGCGCTGGCTTTCGCGCGCGGCGTCGGCGAGTACGGTTCCGTTATCTTCATCGCCGGCAACCTCGCCTACAAATCCGAGATCGCGCCGCTTCTGATCGTCATCGCGCCATCTCGGTCGTGTCGGGCCACATACGCGGGCTAACCAACACCATGCCGCTGCATGTCGAAATCCTTTATAACGAGTACAATGCCGCCGCCGCCTTTGCCGTCGCTTCGCTGCTTGCCGGCCTGGCGCTCGTCACGCTGGTCT
>NZ_JAMYSY010000042.1:0-53816 GCF_040322175.1 Mesorhizobium sp. M0185
CGAAGACATTGCGCTTGCGCGGCTCCACCGGCAGCGCCAGCCCGGCCATTGCTGCCACCTTGCCGGCATTCGGCCCGGCGGCGTTGACGACGGTGCCGGCCTCGAGCCGCTCGCCATTGTCGAGGGTCACACCGGCGACGCGCTTCCCCTGCCGTTCGATACCGGTCACCGACGCCGTGATGAAATCGATGTTCTTGCTTCGCAGTGCCTTGCGGAACAGCATCAGCATCGCATGCGCGTCGAACCAGCCTTCGCCGCTGCGGCCATAGGCGCCGGCGGAAATGCCCTCGACCGACAGCCATGGAAAGCGGCGGACGAGCGCCTCGGCATCCTCGAGCACGATGTCGGCGCCCTCGGCCATCTGCGCCTCGTGGTTGGCCCGCAGGATCGGCAGCCCGTTTTCGCCGGCAAGGATGAGATAGCCGCCTTCGCGGCATCCGCGCCAAACTCTTCCCTGAGCCGCCGGAACAGTTTCAGCGTGAACTGCGACAGGCGGATGTTCTCGGGGATCGAAAACTGCTGGCGGATCGAAGCGCAGGACAGCGTCGTCGCCGCATGGGAAAATTGCGGGGTCGCGCTCGATCAGCGCGATCGAGCCTGAAAACCCTTCCTCGCGCAGATAATAGGCGACCGAGGAGCCGACGATGGCTCCGCCGATGATGATGATGTCGTAATGCACTTTTTCGCTTCTCCAGTTCTAAGGCCCGCCGCCACGTGCGGGCGATGCCGGCATCAACCGGCGGGCAGATGTGCCGAGGGCAACAAGCGCGCCTGACGCAACGCCGCCAGATCAGCCGAGCCGGTGCAGAAGCAGGCGACGGCCAACTGGCGGATGACGATCTCGAAATGCGCGACAACCGCCTCGGTGGATACCGTAGCCGCGCGCAGCACGCCGGCCGCCTGCCCGGCGATGTCCGCGCCCAGGCGGATGGCCTTGGCCACGTCGACGCCGTCGCGGATCCCGCCCGACGCGATCAGCTTCACCTTTGGCAGCGCCCGACGTACCGCCTGCACGCTGGCCGGGGTCGGAATCCCCCAATCGGCGAACGCCATCGCCACTGCACGGTCGGCGGCATCGCGGGCGCGCTCGCCCTCCACCGCGGCCCAACTGGTGCCGCCGGCGCCGGCGACATCGATCACCGCCACGCCCGCCTCGACGAGCGCACAGGCCACCGAGGCGGACAGGCCCGACCCCACTTCCTTGGCCACGATCGGCACGCCCACGCCGCGCGCGGCGCGAGCGATCTGCGCCAGGACACCGCGCCAGTCGCGGTCGCCCTCCGGCTGTACCGCTTCCTGCAGCGGATTGAGATGGAGGATGAGTCCATCGGCCTCCAGCGCTTCCACCGCCCGGCGCGCCAGGTCCAGGCCGTCGGCCTCGCGCAGTTGCGCGGCGCCGATATTGGCCAGCAAGGGAATGTCTGGGGCCTGGCGGCGCAGCGCGCGCGTCAGCCCCTGGGAGTTGCGGGATTGCAGGCTCACGCGCTGCGAACCGACGCACATGGCGATCCCCAAGGCTTGCGCTGCCTCGCTCAGATGCCGGTTGATGGCCTCGGCGCGTGGCATGCCGCCGGTCATGGAGCTGATCAGCAGCGGCGCGCGCATGGTCTTGCCCAGCAGCGAGGCGCGCAGGTCGATCTGCGTCAGGTCCAACTCGGGCAATGCGCAGTGTTCGAAACGGATGTACTCCCAGCCGGCGGCGACCGTGGCCGACGCCGTTCGCCGATCCAGCACGATGTCCAGATGGTCGTCCTTGCGCCGGCTCAGGGCGGTGTCGCTCATGCTCGCTCCATCCGTCGCATCGGGCGACGGCGTTGCGTCGGATCGGACCGACGGCAGCGCGCGCACGCCGCCGCCTCCCGTGCGTTCAGGCCGGCGCACGCTGGCCTCCCCCCGCAGCGTCGCTGCGGTAGCGGCTGGTCGAGGTCTGGTAGTACTGCGCGCGGATGGCCGCCATGGCCTCGATCAACGGTCCCCACGGCGCGGGAAAGTGTTCTTCCGCCATCACCCGGTGCAGCATGCGCGTATGGCCGGCCAGCTCATCGTTGAGGAACTCCACCACAGGCATAGCCGGATAGCGCTGCAGCAGCAGGATCGCCGCGTTGTCGGCCTCGCCGGCCGACCTGTCCTTTTCGCGTCCATGCAGATCGTTCTGCAAGCGCCCTATCGCGGAGATGAGCCGCAGGACCTGGCGAAACGCCGGACGCGCGCGCAAGGTCGCCATGTCCAGTCCCCACAGCAACGACAGGCAACAGAACACGTTCGTGTAGGCGATCGAATCGATGCCGTTGTGCAGGTACTCGGCGTAGGACCAGCGTTCCGCCCCTGCCGCCTGCGCGTGTCCGGCGCGCAGCGCCGCGCAGTAGCACCGGGTATCGTCGAGAAGCTGAGCATAGTCGCGAGGATCGTAGGCGAGCGCAGCCAGCGAAGCGCGCAGCACAGCGCAGCCATCGAATCCGGGGAGCGCGCACGGCACGCCCTGCCCCAGCGCCTGCTCCACCGCGGCGAGCTGCTCCGGCGCGATCAGGCCAAGGTCGTTGCAATCGTCGAGCCAGAACAGCAGAGCCAGTTCGCGATAGAACGCCACGATCAGCGTTTCGTCCTGCGGATCGCGGCCGGTGCGGGCGCTGGTGTGGCGCAGGCTCGGGTGGATGCGCTGCAGGATGTGCTGGCCGCCCCTGACCGCTTCCACGGCATGCTCGTGGGCGAACCCGGTCAGGGAACGCCCCCACTCCAGCACCTGCTGCAGCGCGCGTTCGGTCCGGATCATGGCGCCGCTCCTGCTCCCTCGGCCGAGACGCGCCGCCCCCAACGAAGCGCCAGCCACAACCCGGCGAGTTCGGCCACGCGCACCACCCGGGTGGGGCAATACAGTTCCTTGCCGATCCACAGCGGCGTCTGCGGCAATGCATGCGCCGCATGGCGGGCGAGCATCCACTCCAGCGCACGCGCCACCGCCTGCGCGATGCGTTGGCGCCCTGTCGGCTCTTCGCTCCCGTCCATCACGTGCAACGCGAACAGCGCATAGGCGGTTTCCTCGAATGTGGACGCGCGACCGGCGCCCCAGCCGCCGTCGCCGCGCTGCGCCTGCAGCAGCGCCGCCAGCGCGCGCTCGTCGCGCCACTGGGGCTTGCCTTGCGCCAGCGCAGCGACCGCATGCGCGGTGGGATACAGCCACGAAACGTGCCATTTTTCGTTGTCCCATAGACCGTGCGGGTTGCGATTGGCCTCGACGTAGACGCTGGTGCCGGCCGCGGGCTTTCCCAACATTCGCAACGCATGCAGGGCGTGGATGTTGGTCGACACCGAGGCATTGCGCTCGCCGGGGAAGGTGACGAACAGCTCGCCGATTTCGAAATGGCGCAACGCATCGGCCGCCGGGTCGCGGCCTGCAAGGCGCAGGACGCACATCGCAACGGCGGTGTCGTCCGCATCGGCCGCGAAGTGCAAGGCCGGGCCCAGACCGCGCACGCCCAGGCGGGCGTCGAGCTGCGCGACGATCACTTGCACCGCCTCGGCGAGCGCGGGATGCGCGAACAGACCGGCCAGATGCAGGGTGTACAGCGACCAGCATGGCTCGAATACATTGATCGGCCAGACGTTGGGAACGACACCTTCGATGCCGCTGCGCGTCGCCCGCGATGCCGCCTGCAGATACGCGTCGGCGCGCCCGACATGCGGCGTGTTCCCCTGTGTCACGGCGTGCGCACGCCACGCGGCGGTGGCCGCCGGACTGATGCCGATGCTGCCGTCGTCATCCGGGCATGAGGTGGTCGGCGACGTCCCCCAGGCTTCCCAGGAGTGCAGCAACGGATGGCCGCTCGGCAACGTCCCCACCGCCCCCAGCTTGACCAGGCACGCTTGCCGCAACGGCAACAGCGCCGGGTGACGCGGAAACGCCACGCCGCCCAGCAAGGATACGGCCTCGCCGCACAACTGCGGCAGGATCAGCTCCGCGCCGATCGGCGCGTCTTCCGGCACCGCATGCGCGTAGGGATCGGGCTGGCGCTCGAGGAACCGGGTTGCAGCCTGGACTGCGTCGGCAGCGCCGGGAAGAGCATCGGCACGCTGCAATGCCAGCAACGCCGCCCACGTGGGCGCATGGCGGAACAGCGGGAACTCCGCACTTCCCCATCCGCCATCGGCCTGTTGCTGCGCGATGAGCCACGCGAACGCGTCCTGCCGACCGGTGGCGTTGCCGTGGAACTGGAGAGCTCGCGCCGTGTCGTAGACGGACGGACCGACGCTGCCGCCGTCGCTCATCTCGCTCAGCAGGTGGCGCAATTCGGAAAGGATCTGTTCGGACAGCGCGTTCACGCGGGATGTTCCTTCTGCAGACGGTTGACAAGAACCAGGATCGGCAGACGCCGCGGACTCGGGCACAGTGCAGCATGCACCGCTGCCGCCGGCCGATCGCAGTGGCACAGGGGCGACTCCATGTGGACGGGCGTGCTCATGCGCATGGCGCGTGCTTGAACAGATACCCGTTGGCCCGCTGCAGTATCTGCGCCAACCGTTCCGCACGCGGCCCCAGCGGGGCGATGGCTTCCCCGGCGTCGCGCAACAAATCCAGCGCGAACTGGCGCGCTGGCTGCAGCCCCATAATCGACGCGCAGGTCGGCTTCTGCGCCGCCGCGTCCTTGCCGGGGGTCTTGCCCAGCGTCGCGGTATCCGCTGTCGCGTCGAGAATGTCGTCGATCACCTGCAACGCCAGGCCGAAACAGGCGGTGTACCGATCAAGCGCACAGTACAGCGCAGCGTGCGCGGCATCCTCCGCGATGGAGCATAGCGCGCCCATGCGAACGGACGCGCGCACTAGCGCTCCGCTCTTCATCCGGTGCATCGCCACGATCCTGTCCAGCTCGGCGTGCTTTCCGACCAGCGACAGATCCATGGCCTGCCCGCCTGCGGCACCCTCGGCGGACACGGCCTGCGCCAGTTCGCGCACGAGCGCGATACGGTTGTCGCCCGGCGCATCCAGGCTCGCCAGGGTCAGGAAGGCGTGCGCCTGCAGCGCATCGCCGACCAGGATCGCAGTGGCTTCGCCGAACTTGACGTGCACGGTCGGAAGGCCGCGGCGAAGCACGTCGTCGTCCATCGCGGGCAGGTCATCGTGGACCAGAGTACAGGCGTGCATCATCTCGATGGCGGCGCCGACGTCGTCGAGCATGTGCGCCGGCGTGTCGGCCAGTGCGCCGGCAGCCAGACAGAGCAAGGCGCGGGTGCGCTTCCCGCCATGCAAGGTGGCGTAGCGCATCGCCGCCATCAGCTCGGTCTCACCGTCGTCTTCGGCGCAGAGAAGACGCGCCAGCGCCTGTTCGACCCGCTTTGCGCCGTCGTGCATCCAGATCTCCGGCAGCAGCCTGCCGGATGCGCCGCGCGCCTGCGCGCCCAATCCGCCGAGCGCGGAAACGCCAGTTCGGTCGTCGTGTAGCGTGGAACCGGTCTGCATGTTTTTCATGTCCTTGTACCTGACACGAGATGGCCACAGCGAGCGCCAAGCCGCAGCGGTGTTGCCGGCGTCGCACCGAGCGCGTGCGCTGAGTGCAGCAATGCCGCGCCTCGCCGGCGCCGCTGCCTCGCCACACGGGGCATGCGATGCCAGCTCATGAGAAGCCTATGCGGATTGCCATGGACGGATGTGCGGTCGGGTAATAGCGCCGGCCTTTTTCGACGCCGCTCAGCAACCGCGGCCGCACCCCGGCCTTGTGCATGATCAGCGCCAAGGCGATGCAGAACTGCACCATTTCCAGCCATACCAGGTGGTAGCCGATGCAGACGTGTGGGCCGGTACCGAACTGCAGCATGTCCACCGGCCGGATCGGCTCCGTGCGTTGCAGCCACCGCGCCAGGCGGAACTGATCAGGCGCCTCGTGCAGCAGCGCCGAGGTCGAGAAATGCAGCAGCGGGATGCACAGATGGGTGCCCGCGGGAATGCGCCGTTGGCCGAGTTGCAATTCCTGCAGGGCGCGACGCGGCAGGAGCGTGGTCGCCGGATGCAGGCGCAGCGTCTCGCGGAACAGCGCCTCGGCGACGGGACACTCCGCCAGGTCCGCGTGCCGGGTCGGCACCGCGCCCACGCGTTGCGCCTCCTCGACCAGGGCGTCCCACAGCACAGGCTGCCGCGCCAGTTCGATCACCATCCAGGCCATCGTCGAGGCAGTGGTGTCGTGACCGGCAAGCAGCAGCAAGCGGATATTGGCGACCAGGACGTCATCGGAAAGCGCATCGTCGCTGCGGTCGAAGGCGCTCACCATGTCGTTGATCAACCCGGTGCGCGCGGCATGCGCGCGCGCGTCGTGGACGAACTGGCGCAACTGCGCGTCGATCCAGTCGCGGGCGGCGCGGCCTCGCCGCAAGGGCAGTCCGGGCAGGTCGACCGGGGGCGCGACGATCAACTGCAGCAGTTGCCGGTATTTGCGATGCCATCCCGGCAGGTCCTGCGCGGGGATTCCCATGAGGCTGAAGATGAGCTTGAGCATCAGGTCGCCGGTTTCGCGCAGGATCGTTACCTCGCCGCGGGCGCGCCACGCCTGCACCCGCGCCTGGATGACGGGCGCGAACAGGTCGCCGATCCCGGCCTGGGTCAGCCCCTTGGGCAAGAACGCTGCCTTGATGGCATCGCGCGCCTGCCGGTGCGCGCCGCCGTCCAGGGCAACCAACGTTCCGCCAAGCAATTCGGGCGCGATCTCTTCGATCAGCGCCGAGGACACGTCCTTGTGCTTGAGCAGTGAGAATGCGTCCGGATCCACACAGGTCATCAGATGTCCGGCAGGGCCGAAATCCAGCCAGAAGTGGCTGCCCAGCGTCCGTTCTGCGCGCTGCAGCAGGCGCGGCAGGTCGCAGACAATGGCGGGAAGATGCCCGACGAGGGGGAAAGCGCCAGGCATGACCGGGATGTCGCATCGCAGCCGGTGCCGACGGTTGAGGGGGTTGAGTAGTATGTCCATCAGCAGCGCGCCGCCGCCGCCGATTCGGTGTCGCCGGCAGGGCGCGCGGCGCAGCTGTTGCCTCCGTCGGCGTATGTCGGCACATGCGCCAGCATGCCGCCATCGATGCACACGACCTGGCCGGTCATGAACGCAGCATCGTCGGAGAGCAGGAACGCCACGAGCGCGGCCACGTCCTCGGGACGGCCGACGCGCGGCAGGAGCTGGTGCCGGCGCAGATGCCGTTGCATGCACTCGTCCAGCTTGCCAAGGAGACGCTCGGTCATGATAAGACCCGGCGCAACCGCGTTGCAGCGGATCTGCGAGTGACCGTACTGGGTGGCGAGCGAGGCCGACAGCATGTTCATCGCCGCCTTCGAGGCGGCGTAGGACGTCTGCGCGGTATCACCGCTGAGCCCCTGACACGACGACATGTTGACGATCGCGCCACCGCCACGGGCGATCATCCGTGGGATGGCCTGCCGGCAGCAGAGCAGCGTGCCGCGCAGATTGGTCGCCATGGTCTGGTCCCAGACCGCCAGGTCCAGGTCGAGGATCGCGCGGTCGCGCGGGGTCAGATGCATGGCGCTCGCATTGTTCACCAGCAGGTCGACCCCCCCGAAGTGCCGCTCCGCCCTCTCGAACAGCGCTGCCACCGCCTGCTCATCGGCGATATCCATGGCTATGGGCAGCGCGTGGCCTGCTTCGGCCGCGATCTGCGCGGTGCAGGCGATGGCCGCCGAGCCATCAATGTCGGCCACCACCACTCTGCCGCCCCCGCGCGCGATGGCGAGAGCGCATGCCTTGCCAATGCCGGCGCCGGCGCCGGTCACCACGGCCACTTTGCCTTCAAACCGTCCCATCGTGTCTCCTGAACTGCATTGGTCTTTCGCAGCATGCCGCTTGGCCTGCGCCGGAGAAGGCGCAGGGTCGGCGCTGGCGCACTCGTCATGGCCAGCGTCGCTTTCGATGACTCGAATGGCGGCGACCGGGCACTGGTTGGCCGCAAGCCGCACGGCGGCGTGCAGCGCCTGCGGGACCGTCGCCACGCACACTTCGGCCACGCCGTCCGGTTCGCGCTGGCGAAAGGTGCCCGGCAGCGTCAGCACGCACTGCCCGGTAGTTCCGCACAGATCCTGATCGACCAGGACGCGCATCTCAGCCCTCCTGCCCATGCAGCCGCACCGGCAGCGCGCGGAACGTCCTAAGGAACGCGGAGGGCTCCCGGGTCGGCTGCTCGGCCAATGCCAGCGTGGGGAAGCGCGCCTGGATCCGCGGCAGGCTTTCGGCCAACTGCACCCGGGCCAGCTGCGCACCAAGGCAGAAGTGGATGCCGTGGCCGAAGGTCAGCATGATCTTCCCGTCGATCGACATGCCAGGACTTGTGCCGTAGAACCGCACGGGATCGAAGCGGTCGGGATCGGCGAAGGCGTCCGGGTCGCGATTGCCGGCCGCGATCAGCACGCGCACGTCCGCGTTCTTCGGGATCACCACGCCGCCCAGTTCGATGTCGCGCTGGGCGATACGCGGAATGGAGCTGAACATGGCGGGCGCGTCGTAGCGCAGGGCTTCTTCGACGAATGCCTTCACCCCCACGGCATCTCCCTTCAGCCAGTGCCGCTGTTCGGGATACGCCAGCATCGCCAGGACCGCATGGCCGATGGCCGCGGCAGTGGTGGCGAAGCCGCCCAGCAGCATGCCCCAGAGCATGCTGATCAATTCCGCATCCGACAGCATCTCGGCATCGTCGTCGTGTGCGCCGACCAGCATTGACACGATGTCGTGGCGGGAATCGGTGCGCTTGCGCTGTATGAGGTCGCCGAAGTAGGCCTGCACCCTGGCGCTGGCCGCGTCCCCCGCAGCGAGTTGGGGATCGCTGGCGTGCGGGCTCAGGCCTTCCAGAATGGCGCTGATGCCGGTGACGAGCCCGAGAATGTCGTCCGGGGGCATGCCGAACAGTTCGCCGAAAACCAGCATGGGCAAGGCCAGCGCGAATTCCCGATGCAGGTCCACCGCCTCCCCGCGCTCCAGCGCGGGCGCCATGCCGTCCAGGCGCGCTGCGACGATGCGCGCGATGCTCGGCCGCAGGTTGTCGATCTGGCGCATGGTGAAATCGCGCGAGATCAGCCGGCGCAGACGCGTATGCGTCGGTGGATCCTTCATCGCTAGCGTGGACGCCAGCAGATTGAGTGACAGGCTGGTCGCCGCACGCGGGAAATAGCGCGCCAGTTCGCCCGGCGCCGGTCCCCGAAAAGCATCGCCCGTGGCCTTGAGCGCCCAGTAGATGTCGGCGTGGCGGCTCAACAGGAAGAGGCCCGACGCCGCGCGATGTACCGGATCGTGCTCGCGCAACCACCGCATGAATGGGTACGGGTCCTGAATGCACGCTGGCGACGCCAGTTCGGCGAAGGCGTCCGGGCATGCTGCCGTGGCTTCTTGCACGTCCATCTTGGTCACCTGTTGGCTAGCTGATCTGACCGGCGCGCGGCAGGCGCGCCGGCAATTCGGAGAACATCGCGTTCCTGGTGGCGTCCGCGCATCACCAGAGCACCGGGAACTCCTCGAACCCGCCAGTGATGATCTCCTTGCGCAACTTCAGTTCTTCGGGCGCCACCGCCAGGCGCAGCGCGGGAAAGCGCTGGAAGATCGAACCGAACACCGCCTTGAGTTCCAGCCTAGCCAGCGCCAAGCCGATGCAGTTGTGCGGCCCGTAGGAGAACGCCAGGTGCGGGTTTTCGTCACGTCCGATGTCGAAGATTTCCGGGTCGTCGAAATGGCGCGGATCGAACGAGGTCGCCGGCAGGCCGACCAGCACCTTGCTCTCCGCGGGAACATGCATGCCCGCGATGGTCACGTCGGTCCTCGGGTAGCGCATGATGCCGTCCCAGCCGGCGCCCGGCGGGTACATGCGCAGGATTTCCTCCACCGCCTTGTCCACCAGGGATGGATCGCCCACCAGGCGTTCGCGCTGTTGCGGATGGCGGAACATGGCCAGCAGGCCGAATTCGATCTGCGCCACGGTGCTCTCGTGCCCCGCCACCAGCATGCCCGCCGCCAGGCCGATCGCCTCTTCCTCGGTCGCCTTGCCCTGGTCGACCGCCGCGAGCAGATCCGTCAGCAGGTTGTCGCCCGGATTCTGGCGCTTGTCCCGCATCTTGCCGCGAATGTAGGCGCGCAGTTCTTCCCAGGCCAGGCGCGACGCGCTGCGCGGGCCGCTTTCATGCTGGTGCGTCATCACCTCGTCGGACAGCCCGGCGAAAAAGGCGTGATCCTCATAGAGCACGCCCATCAGCGCGCTGATGACCATGGCCGGAAGCGGAAAGGAGAGGTGGCGCCGCAGGTCGGCGGGCTGGGGCTGGGCCGCCAGTGTCTCGAACAACTGCGCGGCGATCGCCTCGACCTGCTGCTCGAGCAGCTTCACCCTGCGGTTGCTGAAGGCCGGCGCCACGATCGTGCGTAACCGGGCATGCTCGCCCCCCTCGTGCGAGACCAGCCACCCCGGCGATCCGAGAATCACCGAATCCGGGGTGAATGCCGCCGGCGGCATTCCCGAGGGCCGGAACGCCGCGTCGGACAGCACCGCCTTGGCCTCGTCATAGCCTGTCACCCACCAGCCTTCGTGCCCGGACGGGAAGCGCACGCGGTGGATCGGACCGTTGGCGCCTAGCGCCAACATCTCGGGCGAGGGCTCGATGTGATCGACGCGCCACATCGGCAGCGTCGGCAAGGGTTGTTCGGACATGGTGGCACTTCACTCTCTAAACGATGGAAGGGCGGAAGGTGACCGGCAGGCGCTACGGCAGCGAATGACCTAAGGCATACAGATGACGTCCTCCGAAGGCCGGCCTGATTATCAAGATCGGCCAACGTGTACTGTCTAGGCACATCGCGCGGCGAGATGCAGAACGTTATCCTGCACCTTCGAGGTCAGGATAAAGTCGGTGTGGTGGGCCTTTGACTCGCCGCCGGCCAAGATTTCCGCAAGGGTCGACAAGGGCGGCGCGCTGTTTGGTAAGGGCGGTTTCGCCGAGGGGCCCCTGCCCATAGACGCTATCCGACGCGGATTTGACATTTTGCTTTTCTTTCTTCGTTCCATTCGTGTCATGTCGGTCGGCGGCTCCCGGCCCGCAACGAAGGTGCTTCAAATCTCGTGCCAATTTGGCCGACCGAAGAAAAAAGTGATGCTTTTGGCGGCTTGTCCTGAGGACGGACAAGAGCTCGGCGAAATAGGCCGGCGTCGCGGACCAACAAAGGCGACAGAACAGTGTCGGACAGAGCGCCTCGGGCGACCTTTAGGTCGGGCTTGCGACATTCTGGTCCAGTTTCGAACATAAGAGGGCGGCAAACAGACACGATTGGGGAATTCGATCGTAACGGCGCCAGGGCGCTTGCCCAAGAGCCCGCGCTCATGGTTGCTGCGGACAGGCGCGTGTTCGCGATAGCCGTGCCTGCGCACCCAAGAACGCTAGCGGCACACGCTACGCAATGACTGGAGTGCCCGCCAGCCTCAGGTAGTGCATCGGCTCGGCTTCCGGTTCGTCTTTGTCCAGCCGGGGCTGAAGCGCCGAATACCCGCAACCATACAGCATCGTTGTTGCCTGTGTGACGAGGCCGTTATAGCGCGCGCCCGATCGTCCAACACACGGCCTCCGAGAAGAAGGGGGCGGTCCAACAGCACCTCTATTCCAAATGGCACGCCGCTTGCTGCTCCTGGTTAGAGCACCATCAAATCACGATGAAAGCGACTTGTGCCATGCCCGATACGCGAAGCTCCAAGCCGTGGCCTGAAGAGACGGTGCCCGTTCCCGCTGAACAGCGGGACATCGTCTCCTCCGGAAGTCCCTTCTCGGTGGCCGCTTTGCGCATGGCTGGTCCGATGCCGGCACGCCAACACGGGCCGCTCGCGCAAATGCCGTTTACCGGTTCTGTTCAGCATGTGAGTGCCCAAGAGCCCCGTCAAAGGGTCACCGAAGCCAAGGCCGGCGGGTCACTGCCACATATCGACAACACGCTTAACCAGTCCAGTGACCCGAGCCTGCGTGAAGTGACATTTCAGGCCCCCACATGCTTGCGATATTGGCTACTTCCGGCCGCTATCCCTTTTCCAAACGCACGATCGCGAGTGACCGATCCCGCTTCCGGCGCCATAGCCGTGGAAAGCAAGCGGCTCGACGGTGTCCAACTCGCTCAGATCGATTGCGGTCGGGTGGCCAAGACCAGCCGCCAAGACGTTCCCATACGTCGGCAGGGAAAAAGGAGGTTGCGAGCCGCGAGGTCCTCATTCCGTGCCGGGCAAACGAGCCTCTGCTCGGTGTTGCGCCAGCCTCTGCCAGAATTCAGCGCCAGTTTTCTTCTTTAGGAGCAACTTGATGACAGTTCAAAAGAAAGTTCCCTTCGTCACCTTTCTCACGCGTGTTCACGACAAGTCAGTCCAGGGGCCAAATCCATATCGCTGGCAAGAAAAGACATCTGACGACTACTTTGCCGGCAAGCGGGTCATCCTGTTCTCGCTGCCTGGCGCCTTCACGCCGACCTGCTCGACCTACCAATTGCCCCAGTTCGAAGAGCTCTATGATGAGTTTGAGAAGGAGGGAATTGACGCGATTTACTGCCTCTCAGTCAACGACGCCTTCGTCATGAATGCGTGGGGGAAGTCCTTGGGCCTGAAGCAGGTCGAGCTCATCCCCGATGGCTCAGGCGAGTTCACACGCAAAATGGGCATGCTGGTCGCCAAGGACAATCTCGGCTTCGGGATGCGCTCCTGGCGCTACGCCGCCCTGATCAACAATGGCGTGGTGGAGCAGTGGTTCGAGGAGGAAGGTTTCTCCGACAACTGCGAGGCCGACCCCTATGGCGTCTCATCCCCGCAAAACGTTCTCGAAACGCTGAAGGCCGCCGCATGACCTAGAAAACGTCTCACTCGTGCCATTACCCACCCCAAGAGGCTCCTCGACAGGATTATCGCGCTCACCATGCAATCCTCAGCAAGCCTGCTTCAGCGCCAGAAGCAATCCATGGTCGCATCGCCTCAACTCATTGAGTCGATTCGCCTGCTGCAACTGGCGCATACTGAACTGCATCAGTTCGTGGAGCGGGAAATCGAGAAGAACCCGCTCTTGGAATCTGCGTCAAACGATGGCGGGCCTTTTGGCGATGTTTCGATTTCGGGAGCGGATCAACCTATCGGCCCTGGCGCAAACGCCGTTGAAGGACCGACCGGGGCAGGGTCGCCTGAACGGCTCGGGCAATGGAAATCACTTGGCAACACGACCAACAACCCGCCGGGCAATGGCCCTTCCCTCGACGAGTTTGCCACACTCGCCGAAACATTGCACGACCACGTCGCTCGTCAGATCTCCCTCACTGCGTTCACACCACAGGAGCGGCTGATCGCTGGCCAGCTTGCCGCCGATCTGGAAGACACTGGCTATCTTCGGGCAAACCTTTTGGAGCTGGCCGAGAGCCTGAATGTCCGTGAGGCTGTTGTGGAACGGGTTCTCGGAACCTTGCAGCAATTTGATCCACCGGGAGTTTTTGCGCGAAGTCTCAGAGAATGCCTCGAGATCCAGTTGCGCCAGCGAAACCGGCTCGACCCGGCAATGGCAGCTTTGGTTGCCAATCTTGAAATGCTTGCGCGACGCGATTTTGAGGCACTGAAGCAGCATTGCGGCGTCGATGAAGAAGACCTTCTCGACATGATGCATGAGATTCGGGCGCTCGATCCCAAGCCTGGGAACCGATTCCAATCCGGTGCGTCTGAATCAATCATACCCGACGTCTGGGTCACGCCCTCGCCGCAAGGCGGGTGGCAGATCGAACTTGATCCCGCCACGCTGCCGAAGCTGCTGATCAACCAAAGCTACTATGCCGAAGTCACGCGTCAAACTGCCCAAAATTCGAAAGATCAAGCATTTCTCGACGAATGCTTGCAAAATGCGAACTGGCTAATCCGCAGCCTCGATCAGCGCGCCAAGACCATTGTTAAGGTTGCGGCTGAAATCGTGCGTCAGCAGGATGCCTTTTTGGAACATGGCGTCGCCCACCTGCGGCCTCTCAATCTTAGAACCGTCGCTGACGCGATCGGCGTGCACGAGTCGACGGTAAGCCGGGTGACCTCGAACAAGTACATGCTTACCCCGCGCGGAGTCTTTGAACTGAAGTATTTTTTCACCGTCGCGATCGCGTCCTGCCAAGGCGGCGATGCGCACTCCGCCGAAGCTGTCCGGCATCGGATCAAAGCGATGGTTGCCGCAGAATCTCCCGGCGACGTGCTTTCCGATGAGGACATCGCTGTCCGGCTGAAGGAAACCGGCATCGATGTTGCACGCCGCACCGTCACAAAATATCGCGAAGCAATGAACATCCCCTCCTCCGTGCAACGCCGCCGGGAAATGCGCTTGTGTTTTTAAATTTGGGTCGAGGCAGCCAACATCACGTTGCATTGCATCAAAGTGGAGACTTCGTTCATGACCCAATCCGCGGCAGGCGTCGTGGACGCTGTTCTGCACGACTCAGAAAAGCCCGTCCCACCGTCTGGTCCCGCATGGGGTGCGGTCATTTCGCTTTCCTTGGGCACCTTCGGGCTGGTGACCGCAGAGTTTCTGCCTGTTAGCCTGCTCACGCCGCTCGCACATGATCTCGGTATCACCGAGGGAGCGGCTGGACAGGCGATGACGGCGACCGCTATCGTCGGGGCGATCTCGGCGCCGACGGTGGCCATCATCACAAAGCGCCTGGACCGCAGGATCGTCATGTGGGCGATGACGCTGCTGCTGATCCTGGCGGACGTTCTGGCGGCCGGCGCGTGGTCGCTGGCGGTTCTCCTGACTGCACGCGTCGTGCTCGGCATAGCGCTCGGAGGCTTCTGGTCGATGTCGGCAGCACTGGCGATGCGGCTCGTTCCAAGCCACCTCCTGGCGCGCGCTATGTCGATCATCCTCACCGGCGTTTCGGTGGCTACCGTTTGCGCAGCTCCAATCGGCGCTTATGTCGGCGATATCTGGGGATGGCGAAGCGCCTTCATGCTCGCCGCAGTCGGCGGCGCGGCTACACTGCTGGTGCAACTCATAACCATTCCGAGACTGCCTCCGATTGGAGTGGCTAGCTTCCGCAGCCTGCTGGATGTGGCTAAGATTCCGATGGTCAAGGTCGCGATTGTGGTCGTCCTGCTTGTCGCTTCCGGCCACTTCGCCGGAATCACTTATATCCGCGCCTTCCTCGAGAAGATTCCCGCGCTGGACGTCGAGACGATCTCGCTTGTGTTGCTTGGTTTCGGCATCGGCGGATTCTTCGGCAATTTGGCCGGCGGGCTTCTGGCCGAGTACAGTCTCAAGGCAGTCGCGGCCCTTGCACCGCTGCTCATAGCGATAGCCGCTGTTTCGCTGCTGACGGCGGGAGCATCGGCCTTCGCCTCGGCGATTGCGGTTGCCGCATGGGGGTTTGCCTTCGGCGCGGTGCCGGTGGGATTACAGACGTGGATGGTGCGGCGGGCCGTTCCCGAGCAGGCCGAAAGCGCCGGTGTGCTGATGGTCGTAGCATTCCAAGTGGCAATCGCAGCCGGCGCGATTTTCGGCGGACTATTGGTGGACAATGCCGGGGTTACCAGTGCCATTGCCTACAGTGCTGTTGCCACGTTCATCGCCGCCCTGACAGTGTTCCTGCTCGGCCCGAAGCGCGAAACCTAGGCCGCCTGACAGTAGAGAGGTCTCAGCAGCGCAGGGGGACGAGAGATGCAAACGCATGCACGGCGCGGCGCGATCCTTCGCTTGCATGGACCAGCGGAAGCGCTCGCCGGCTCCACTTCCGGGCCATGGCGACCTTCGCCGCCCGACACGTGAACCTCGCCGGCACCAGTTTCCATTTGGCGGCGGTGAGCGCTGCCGGCGCGGCAACCCTTGCTGGCCGTCATATCCTTCACAACAAGCCGGCATTCTGGGCAAGCGACAGCTACGCGCCGGCCATGCCCGTCAGAACGCCGGTGACGATGCCGCTCGATAGCGCAGACAGGTCGCGAATTGCCAGTCGTGTCAACGGCGGCCGGATTATCGTCGACCGCGCGTACCTTGTTTCGGCCGCAGACTATCGTTCGTCAGCTTGATGATGTTGACCACATAGCCTAGGAGCTATATATGACTTGGGAAGTCATTTTTGGCGATGAGTTCGATGGAGTTCGAGGCGTTGCACCAGACAGTCCAAGATGAGGTATTGGCCTCGGCTAAGCTGCTCGGTGTGTTCGGACCCCAGCTGGGGCGAGCGTATGCGGATACCTTGAATGACTCGTCGTTCGCGAACATGAAAGAACTTCGCTTCGACGCTGATGATGGTGTCTGGCGGGTTGCGTTCGCATTCGACCGGAAGCGGAAGGCGATCCTGCTCGTCGCCGGCGATAAGTCGGGCGTGAGTGAGAAGCGCTTCTAGCTTCTATAAAAGTCTGATCGCCAAGGGGGACAAGCGCTATCAAGGGCATCTCGACCGTTTGGCGGCGGCGAAGAAGGAGAAGAAGTGATGGGACGCAAGCTTGACGACCTAATCGCTGCGCTCCCCAAGGATCGTCGGGAGCGGGTCGACGCGCGTTTCGAAGAGTTAAGGGGAGAGGTCGAGAGTCTCGGCGATTTGCGGCGTGCCGCTGGAAAGGCCCAGGCCGAAATCGCTTCGGTCCTCAAGATCAAGCAGCCTTCGGTCTCGAAGATCGAGAAACAAGCCGACATGTACTTGTCTACTCTTAAAAGCTACGTCGAGGCGATCGGGGGGCAACTCGAACTCGTCGTTCGCCTTCCCTCGCGCGCGCCCCTCCGTATAGAGCGGCTCGGCGACGTCGTGGCTCCCAAAGCCGTCTCCGTGCGTAGTGTTAAAAGAGCGGCAGGTGGACGTAATCGCACAAAGGCCGCACGCGCCGGCTGACCTCACTCTGTTTCGGCTAAAGACTACCGATGGGGCGAGATGGTCTCGTCGATGCAAGGAGTAGGTATGAGCAACGTCCTAGTTAAGCCAAAGACCGACCTGCCCGCCGTCACACTGCCCGACGTGACCCCTCTCTCCTCGCCCATGCTAGCCCAACTTACCGCCGCGTTGGGAGTCCCCCGCAATGTGCTCGCCGAGGACGACCAGATCGCCCATGCTTGGTCCCAGCTCCCACGCCTGATCAAGAAGATCCCTCCGCACCTGCGCGATGAGCGGATCGTCAAAATGTGTGTCGCCGTCGCCAGCGGTCTGTTCGACGCAGCCATCAACTACGTTTGGAACGCGGCCGTGGTGGAACTGCGTGACAAGGTGCGACGGTTCGGCATCAACGTCGTCCCTCAGATCCTCGACGACAAGTCCTTTGACGAGGACACGCTCCTCGACCTCAAGGACGCCGAGCTGCTCGACCTCTGCCGTAAGCTCAACCTGATCGGTGACGACGACTTCTTCTTCCTCGACCAGTGCAGGGCCACACGCAACAGTTTCTCTATCGCACACCCAGCTGCGGGGACGGTCGATGAAGACGAGTTCCTGAGCTTCCTAAGCCGCTGCCAGAAGCATGCGCTCTCGAGCGCCCACAACCCTAAGGGGGTGGACACAAAGTCCCTGCTCGCCGCGCTGAAAGCAACGAAGTTCAAGAAGGATCAACGACAAGAATGGGAACGCCGTATCCAGGAAACATTCGAGGCCCAGCGCGAGCTGATCTTCGTCATGTTACACGGCATCTACTGTGACCCAGCGTCGGGAGAGGAAGCCCGCCTAAACGCCATCGCAATCTGCGAATCGTTCAGTAACGACCTTAGCCCCCGGACCAGGTCGGCGCTGGTGGATCGACACCAGGACTATAAGGCAAAAGGCGACGAAGCCCGTCAGAAGGCTTCGCTGCAGTTCTTCGAGACGCTGGGCCAGTTGTCGCTGCTGAGCGAAGCCGAGGTTCACAGTATCTTCACATCAGCGAGTAGGAAGCTCTTAAGTGTGCACAATGGCTGGGATAACTTCCACAACGAGCCGCCCTTCGCCGATCGGCTCCTCAAGCTGTCGCGGAAAAACCGCGTTCCGGAAACAGCGCAGGCCACTTTTGTGGAGGCAGTCGTGACGGCAGCGACTGGCAACTCATACGGCGTCTCGAACGCGGCGTCGCCATCCTACAATGAGATGGTCAAGTCGTTCTCGCCAAACGAGGTCAAGCTGATGCTGGATCTACCGAAGGCCTCAACCCTCGTCGCAAGTCGCATCAACTCGAACAGCGGCTGCGAGAAGCGGTTCCGCTCGCTCGTCGCTCTCGTTGATGCCAAGACGGTTCCAACGGCCTCGAAGAGCCTTTACGCAAAATGGGTACCTAAGCCTTGATTCGCTGCGTTCCCGCTGACCCTGTTTCGCCCTTAGACTACTGTATGTAGGTGACCGGCAACCCGCTGGTTCGCAAAAAGGGGACGGCGAGGTTGAACGAGAAAGAACCCCGGGATCAGATCCCGTCGCCAAGGCGTCGGCCTTCTTGTCCAAAGCCCAGAAGGCAACCGAGGCGAAGGACGCACTAGGCATGATCGAGGCGCTTCATGCGAGTGACTACCTCGCCGTCTGAAGCGTATGCTCCAGTCCAAATGGTCAAACTGCCTGCGGCCGATGTCGACGATAGCGTCGCAGAAGCGGTCGAAGGCGCGTATTACGCTGTCTCGACAGGACGCAGGGTCGGCAGCATAGGTGCCTAGCTCTGGAAGGCGGCTGACAACATCGCGAACGACCGATGGAACCGCGGCCACCTCGATATGCGTGAGATCGATGACGCGTCGGACTGCGCCGGCGAGGTCGAACTGTCCCCCGACGAGCGACGCGAGGCCGACGATCTTGCCGAATACCGGCGGACCGAAGCAGACCAGAGCACTGGACGTGAAAACCCGCGAGCGCATTGCATTGGCCGTTGCCCAGGTGAACGGCTGCGACTACTGCCTGTCCGCTCATACCTTCTCGGCCTTAACCTGGCAAAGATCAGCCCCGAGGAGGTCGCGCTCAACCGCAAGGGCAAGGTCGAGCGATTCGAAGGCAGATTGCTCTGGCCGCGCAGCAGACGAAACAGGTCGGCCGCAAGTGCTGCTCGGACCGTCGATTGTTCAAAAGATTCGGCCGGCTTTCCCGGTGGGTCGCTATCGTCTGTGTGGCCGCTGACAGCGGCTATTCCCGAACGAATTGATCTGCACCTGCGTTGATTGAAGCCCACATATCCTCGGGTTCCTCGGCATCGGCAACGTTTTGCGTCATCTGCCAAAGGGTATCGAGAACGTCTGAACCATCTGCAGCGGTAGTAAGTTGCCCTACCCAAGCAGTTATCGCTGCTACCGGCCAGGCGACGACAAACGAGATTAGATCGCCATTTACAAATCCGGCCACGTCTCCGGTCAAGGACTTCCCGCTCCCGCTTTTCGCGGTCGTATATGAGCCGGACACTTTGTTCCCCGCAACGGCAAGAAACATCTTCGAACCCAGCTCGTTTTTCCAATGTCCGGCAAAGTCGGGACCCTTGCCTGACGTCATCGAAAGTAGCTTGAGCGCCGTCTCAACTTTTCGCACGTTATATTCCTCTCAAGGTCGACCTGTGTGGCTTATAGATTACCCAAAGGGAGCTTGACGAAGCAAGGCACGTTCCGGAGGAAAAAGGGATGAAAGCAATCGAGAGAAAGTCAGCCAGCCTCGATCCACCACTCGTTATGCCCGACGCATCCAATTCGCTGACCACGGCGACAAGACTCCCGAATTGCGCTTTGTTGCCGGAGGTTGATATGGTCGCCAGCCTTGGGGCAACTGCCATGAAAACACCGCAAGTTGATAAAAAGAACAAAGATCGGCATGACAATCCAGAACCCTCGTTGGCTGTATCTTAGCCAACGAGGGCAGATGCACCCGCCTCAGCCCCAGACAAAACTCTATGCGGCACAGCTCCAAATCCAGTAACGGGACGGGAAGTTGAAAGACTAGTCCCCGCGCTTCCGCTTTCTTATGGCCAACCTAAATCTGCCTCGAGTCAACGACCGGGGTGGCCCAATCCTAAGTCCGCTTTCGAGCGGAGCCAAACTGCGCCGCAATGGCCGATATAAGGCGCGTTGCCGCCAGGCCGCTACCCGCCTCGTTGCGGTCGTTAGCCCTTCCCTCGGGCAAGGAAAGCTCCTGTCCCGAAGCTACCGCTCGAAACGAACATTCAAGGCCGCATCGGGGCCTCCGATCCGGACTACATTCAGGATGGCCAAAGCGGCTTCACCCGCTCAATCCGATATCTCTTCTCGAATTCACGAAGCACCATTTCGAGCGTTGTCTCAAAAGCACCCTGATCGAACATCATCGATTTCTTTGCCTCGTGAAGGTAGCGCCAGTCGGTGAAGGCATCTTGGTGCTGATACAGAATGTGACGAATGCTGTAGTCGATGTACAAACCATTGGGATGATACGGGACCACTGACCTTTTGAACTCCGCGTCGAGTTTCTCTTGGCTTTCGGGCTTTAGGCGATCAAACAGCTTCATCAGGTTGTGCGATTTGACAACTCTTGGATCGTCGTGGTCGAAGACGAACCACGCTTTGAGTGCCAGCTCCATAGAAAGCGCCAAAAGCATCGGTTCAACACCGACGTGTTGGCGTTCGCTCAGGTCTGCATGCTCTCCAAATTCTCGGCTTGGAAAGCTCTGAGTTTTTCGAAAGATCGCCTTTGCGGCTTCCCCGATCCTAATGGCCGTCGATAAGCGCGCACTCATTAGAGGTCCATTGGATTGATGTAAACTAGCTCAGGAGCTTGAGCTGAGATATTGCACGAAGGCAATCGCTTAGACTAGGAGGTATGGAATCACAACTTAACGACGACAAGTTAGTTGAGTTCACCGCCGGCGGCCTGTTTTTCCCCACCTCATTGGGGCGCGAATGCTATCTGGTTGCGATCCTTATTACCTGAGCCAAGGTCTCTAGAGCGGCGGCGCATCCGCGCGAGCTTATCGGGCTATGTCAAGCTCGTCTGCATTCAAATGCTGGCGTCCGGCTAATGAGCAGACTGTCCGCCGTCAGGAACTCCCGGAAGGTGGGTGAACGACCGGAATGAGGCGCATAGCTGCAATACGACACGTAGAGTTAAACGCCTTCGTGCTGACGTGAACGACCTGCGAGGTCGCGAGCGTTAGAAATTCGAAGCCTCCTGAATCTATCCTAAATCCGAATCTAGTGACCTAATTTGTCCAACAAGCACAAGCAATTCGGGTTGAGGCGGGATCCAGAAAGTTCGAATAGCTTCCACGAACCCCAGCGCGCGCCCTGCCGGAACCTGGCCGAGAATGATCACGGAGCCGGCAGCAACGAAATTGATGGCCACGCCGGAGACAATCTGGCCGCCCCAATGGGTGAGCGAGGCGAAACTGTGCACCAGCGCGAACAATGACGGCGGTGAACCGCGGCCGCCCAGGCGCCGCAACCGCGAGGCAGGCGAGCAGCAACGGCCCGGAGAACACCAGTTGCTCGGCGGCGATGGTGCGGGTCGCATCCTGCACCGCCATCATGACGGCGCCCGCCGAAGCGAGCATGGCGGGTAATCGGACAGCAGGCACAGCATTCAATCCCCGAAGGGGTCCGTCGACATTCGACAAGAGACACATGGCGCGGCGCGAGCGCTGGCGCTGTACAATCGTAAGCGCTCATTTCCCCGCACGTCGACGGCCCTTGCACCAGCTGATCGCTTTCAGACGGACGCGTCCGCAGCGGTTTTGGCGAAGTTGAAGGGCAGCAGGTCGTCGATATCAGTATCGACAGCGCGTTGAGGCAACTCGGTGAGGACGTGGCGCAGCCACGCTAACGGCTCGACGCCACAGGCGCGGCAGGTCAACATCAGGCTGTAGATGACGGCGCTGGCCCTGGCTCCGTCGACGGTATCGCTGAACAGCCAACTTTTCCGGCCAGTGGCAAAGATTCTGATGTCACGCTCGAGAAGATTATTGTCGATCGGCATGCTGCCGTCCTCGGTGTAACGCGTCAGATATCCCCATTGGTTCAGGGTGTAGGAGACGGCGTCGCCGAGCTTGCTGTCCGGCAAGACTTTTGGGGCGATGTCGTCGAGCCATGCCTTGAGAGCCTGGAGGATGGGGACACTATGTTGCTGGCGGAAGCGGCGAATGCAGTCATCCCGCGTTTCGCCGTCATCGGGGATTTCGTTCCGCGCCTGCCTTTCAACCGTAAGCGCGTAGCTGATGCCGTTCAGCGCTGGTAGTTCCAAGGCATGAGCGCCTCGATATCGCTGTTTGGCCAGCCATTGGCGATACGCTCGAGGGTCTGGGTGAGCCAGGCGTGCGGATCGATCTGGTTCATCTTGGCGGTGGTCAGCAGCGTGGCGATGGTGGCCCATGTCCGTCCGCCGCCGTCGCTGCCGGCAAAGAGGCTGTTCTTTCGGGTAATTGTCTGTGGCCGGATGGCGCGCTCGACGGTGTTGGAGTCGATTTCGATGCGGCCGTCGGTAAGGAAGCACTCGAGCGCGGCACGCCGGCCGAGCGCATAGCGGATCGCCTCGGCGGGCTTCGATTTTCCCGACAGCTTCGGCAGCTCCTTTTCCCACAGCGCAAAGAGAGCGGCAACGACGACGGCGGATTTCTCCTGACGCGCAGCTATCCGAAGTACCGGGTCCTGGCCGCGCACGGCCTCCTCGGCGGCCCACAGCGGGGCCATCTGCGCCACCGTCTGCGAGGCGATAACGGAGGAGCCTGCGGCATGCAGTTCGTAGAACTTGCGCCGCACGTGCGACCAGCACGCCGCCAGCGTCACGCCGTCATTGCCCCGATCCGATCGGGCCAGCCGGTTATAGGCGGCGTATCCGTCGACCTGCAGGATGCCGCGATAGCCGTCCAGATGGCGGGCGACGCATTCGCCGGCACGGCTGTCTTCGAAGCGGTAGGCGACGATGGGCGGTCCGCTGCCACCGAACGGCCGATCATCGCGCAGATAGGTCCAGAGGTAGGCCGTCTTGGCCTTGCCCGATCCGGGGGCCAGCGTTGGCAGGGTGGTCTCATCGGCAAAGACCCGCTCACCCTGCTTGATGCGGGTCAGTGCGTAATCGGCGAGCGGCTCGAGCTCGAAGCCGACCTTGCCCATCCACTGCGCCATCTGTGACCGGTCGATCTCGACCTGATCGCGGGCATAAATCGCTTCCTGGCGGTAGAGCGGCAGGCCATCGGCGTATTTGGACACTGCGATCTGCGCCAGCAGCGCTTCGGTCGGAATGCCGCTTTCGATGATGCGGGCGGGAGCGGCTGCCTGGATAACGCCGTCCCAGCCCTTGTAGGCATATTTGGGGCGACGCGTGACGATCACCCGGAACTTCGCCGGGGTGACATCGAGCCGTTCGGAGACGTCCTCGCCGATCAGGATCTTTTCCAGCGCTTCGCAGCCAGCAGGCGTTTCGGGCTCGATAACCACCTCGACCCGTTCGAGATGGGCCGCAAAGCCTTTACGAGGACGCGGAGCGCGCTTCGCTTTCGAGCCGCCCGCAGACTTCTCCATCTGCGCTTCGATGGCCGCCACGCCGGTTTCGATCTCGTCGAAGACCAGCGCATACTGCTCCTCGCTCAGCGCACCGGTCCGCAACCTTTCGGAGCGGCTGCCGAAGCGCGCCCTCTCCAGCATCTTCACCACCGCGGTCAGCCGTGCGATCCGCTCATCAGCGCTCTTGTTGACCAACTCGAGATGGAGGTTGCGCTCCTCCAGAAGGGCGGCCTTTTCGGCCATGGCAACAACCATCGCCTTGAGCGCGTCAACGTCGTCCGGGAGCGCGAGTTCGGGTGCCGACATGGCCAAAATCAGAGCATATTCGCGGGCAATTTTCCCGCTTTTTCAGCTCCCTGATTCATCATGCCGCAGGGTTTTACCCAGCCGATTGCGGCCGCCTGACGGTCTCAGTCCGAACCCGTTTCCAGTCCATTCCGTCAACCAGAGCCATGAGCTGAGCATGATTGAGCTGGACCCGGTGGTGGCCGATCCGCGGCCAGCAGAACTTCGCGTCGTCCAGTCGCTTGGCATAAAGACACACGCCGCTGCCGTCCCACCAGACGATCTTGATCCTGTCCGCTCTTTTGGCGCGGAAGACATAAAGCGCGCCGTTGAACGGATCCGAGCCGGCATCGCGCACCAGTGCCAGTAGGCCGTCGGGACCTTTTCTAAAATCGACGGGATGACTGGCGACCAACACCTTCACGCCGGCCGGGATCATGCCTGGCGAACCGCCCGGATGATCCGCACCAGCTGCTCCTCATTGATATCGGCACCGGCGCGAATGACCACGCCACCCAGCTCGATCTCCACCGACGCAGACGCTGTCGGCGTGACCTCGACAAAGCCGAGCCGAGCCGCATCTCGCTGCCGCCTGACCGCACCGCTCTTGATCGCCTTGCGCCGCCAGCCGAACAGCTGCGAGCTCGCCAGTCCAGCCTGGCGCGCGATCGCCGACACGTTCGCCCCTGGCTTCAGGGACTCTTCAACCAGCCGTGCCTTCGCTTCCGCCGACCAGCGCCGCCGCGGACGCTGCGGACTTGCGTCCAGCCGGTTCGCAACCGCCTCAAGGATATGGAAGCTCCTATCATCAGGCATAGGCGCAGACATAGAAATTGACACTGCAAGCTCCTCAGCTCCTTCAGTGTCACTATCTCTCGCTCATCACCTCAAGCCGCGCCAGATGGGGTCAGCTTGGCGCTTACTTTCAACCCAATAGAGCTGTTCGAAGAACCGGAGCGCCTGCGTCGGCCTCGGGTTTCCCGGCCAACTTGCCGCGCTGCTCGTCGACGGGAAAGCCTTCCGTCTGGTACGCCGCCCCCGCCTCCCATGGTGCCCATGGCTGGGACTGGACGCCCGCATTGCCGAAGACCACGCCCTTCAGACCTTTTTCGAATTGCGCGCCCGCGAGCCGCACGACTGGCAGCGCCTATTCAAGGAAGTCACCTGCAACCGCCGTCAGGCCCTCCGGAACTGGCGTCGCGAAGGCCTTGCTATCCTGTCCCGTGTCCGTATGCAGGAGGCGCATGGCCCGACGTGTGCTTGCCTTCCACCTCGCCGAGGAGTTCCGGATGCCCGGCCGGGGGATGCGCTCCCTGAAAAGGTTTTGACGCTGGCCGACTAGAGCTGCCCCATTAGATTGAGCAGGCCGCCCATAGGGGTGTTCCATGTTCGAAAAGGAATCTCGACCTTGGTGTTGTCAGGGGAGGTCTTGATCAGCTTCATTCCGCCCCTTTCGAGAGCGTCGATCGCGATGTCTCCGATTGGATCGAATTCGGCCCGCTCATCCCATTCGCCAAGCCGTTCCCAGAGTTTCCTATAAGCGGTTTCGAGCTTTTCGAAATACTCGGAGAACCAATGACCGTTGAGTGCTTCGACCAGTTCGGGAAGATCGGCGATCTTCTTATCGAGGCCGTGCATCGTTCCAATCAGATAGGATGCCCATTTGATGAGGTTGCCATATAGCGGCGGGACCTCTGCAAGAACTTGGTCGATGTCGCCGTGTGTCCGATAGGACAAAATGAATTCATTCGCTGATTGGTCTGTTTCCGAGAGTGCCTTGACGAACGTGCTGACATAACCGTCCGTCGGATCTGTACCCCAGTCTGCGCTCGCCCGAGTAGCGCCGTATTCTTCCCAGCATGCATCGGTGACCTCTAGTCGGAAACGGTCGAAGTAGTTCGATGCGCCTTCACGTAAAATCACGTTCGGAAATCGGTTGTCGAATGCTGTATGCAGCATCGCATGAGCGCATTCGTGTGCAAGGGTATGGACAGCCAGCGGGAATAATTCGGACTCAGGTTCTGCAAGGCCGAGGATCGCGTGGACGTGGAAGACCAAGTGGGTTTTGAGCTTTCCGTCTCTTAGAACCGCTGGTGCCATTGCTATGCCGATTACGCCGTCTTCGTCGGTGGAGGCCGTCAAAGGTCGGAGGCCTTCAATGCCGCGATCGAGGGCGGTCAAAGCTTCATGGTAGTCCCCAGAAATGGTAACGCCATCGACCCCGCTGAGGTCCATCGATCTGCCGAGAACCCTCATCGACCCTAATACTCGATAGGCAAACTCGCGAGCTTTGTCCTCGCTCTCAAACGGGCCGCTGAGGCTAACACCAACGTTAGTTGGCAGCGTTGTAGGCTCCTCGGAATCATCGACGGTGATGGGTTCGCTATCATCAGCCATGCAGGGTAACTCCAGTGTGACCGTAAGATCGGTATCGTGTTGCTTCTGTTCAAGAATATTCGCTGGTCGCTGCAAGGTCCGGGCTACGCCAAGGTGCGTTTTGCCTGCTCGGTGATCACACTTCTCAGCTCGGCTATTGAATACGGCGGGTTTCGGCGATGCACGACGTGATGACAATTTGCGCAGAGCGGCACCAGATCGCGGATCGGGTCGACCCGATAGGCTTCGCCAATCTCCGAGAGAGGCGTTAGGTGGTGAACGTGGATGAGATCGGCGCCAATCGGACCATACCTATCCTCATAGCTGAGATCGCATGCTTGGCATCGGTAGCCGAAGTGCCTGATACACTCTCGTCGAGCTTTAACGTTGCGTTCGTGTTTCGTGAGTTCGACTGTTCTTAGCTCGCCTTCGGTTAGGGCGTCAGCGGGAACGCCCAGGCTGCCGTTCGCCGGAGCAGCAGGAGGGGCGCGCCCGATTACGAAGTTCCCGGCGATTCCGGAGACGTGCATCTCCCAAATGCCCCACTGACCGATGGAAAGGCTGGATCCCGGCGGGGCGGGATGCAACTCCGATGCCATCTCTCCTGTCACCGGGTCGCGCCATAAGCGGCGCATGTCGCGATTTCGCTCATGGAGATACCACGCCGGCCACTCGCCAAGCTGGTATGCCCAGGATTCGGCACGAGCGTGACACCTGCGCGCGATGGCCAAGCATTCCGAAGCGGGTGGAACTGCTATTGAGATCCGGAAGTTGGGGCCTAGCTGATCTGGGGGTGGTGTTAAGTAGGCGTAGTTCTTCGTCTGCTTGGACAAGCGACCATCCCCGCCTTGGAAGAACCACGCTCAACGTGAGGGAAGCGCCGAACCGATAGGTGTTCGGTCCATACTTCTTTGGTGCCTTCCCACTTGCACTGAACTCGATCACTTTGATCGGCCAACCTGGGGGGGTGTGGGTGCGCGCCGCTGGTTCGTCGAGTTCCCAGGTATCTGCCTCTTCTTTGGCCACGAATCTGTTTCCCGTTAGAGGGCGCTCGGTCTGGGTCTCAGGACCTAGTCGTCCTTCGACAACATGTGATCGCAGTAGTCGCAGAGTCGGGGATTGTTGACAGACTTGTTACTTATACTAAGTGACTCACCGCACCTCGCGCAGTCGCCGCCCACTGCATAGCCGCAGAAGAAGCATTTTACGGTGATGCCTGTTTCCACATATGTGGCGTTGTAGCACTCAGGACAGTCGTGAATCGTCGGCTCCAACCCTTCCTTGGCAGCCATGTAGTCATCAATGCCGAAGCCTGCCTGCACAATTATCTCGACGGTCTTCTCTGCTGAGAAAGCATCGCCGCATGCCTTGCAGCATCCCTCAATGTCACCTGGTTCGTCGTTGGTGTCGTCTTTCTGGTAAACGAGCGACGATCTACAGTTCGGGCACGAGATATCATCGCGTTCAGCAATCTCTGGCCACCAGGGAATTTTCTGGAATGTCGCGTTGCACGAGTCTTTCAGCTTTCTGAAGAACGCGCGTTCTGCAAGCATCAAATCCCACGTGTCGCCAAGCTCAACCTTGGGCGATTTCTCCAGTATTGCGAAGAATCCTTCCACCAAAGGAAAGCAATCGGCTATCACCTGTCGTATCGCTGGTTTCGGCGTTGCAGAGTGGTAGTGCTCAAAGTCATTCCGGAGCTTCTGGAGGCCTTTGATGTCGCCAGCAGGCCATGTGAGCTTGAAACCCTTGAAGCGCTCACGGAGTTCCGCAAGGTCAATAGTCTGCTGGCCCTTCGCTGCATATGCTACCTCGCCGTCGTCGTCCAAAATGGGGGCGAACTTCGATGCAAGGATTTCCATGGGGTCGGCGTCGTCTGGCGCAGCATTCAAAAGACACTGTTTTCCAAGAAGTAGCACCCCCGCGTAGAAATTCCGCAGCGCGCTTATCGGCCGAAGTTCGTCGTTGGATTGAAAATCCTGGATACCAAGCCTGATCGAGGCGATGGCGTTCTCGTAGATGTCACTCATCGCCTATGAATCCTTGGTCCGCGTGGACAGCCATTGCGGCCACGTGGTCGAACATCTTCTTCAGATGCTTGCTCATGAGCACTTGTACGGTCTTCGGAGCCTGTCCGCTATCGTAGACGGAGCCTTCGATAGCTTCTCGGAACTGCTTCACGGCGGCGCTGGGTGTGGTTCCCGCGAGATGGGCGTAGTTGCTTGCTGACAGCAGGGCAAGCGCATGAAAGGCGTGCTCAAGAGCCAGCAGCCTCGCCAAGTCATCTTCGCCCCAATTGACGCTCATTGTTCGCTCGCTCCGCCCTGCGCGATCTCTGACTGATTCCCCCTCGCTTCTCAATGTTGACAACGGAATCCTTGGCGCTGTACACCCTTGCGTACACCAATCAGGTGTACGTTTCTTGATTCTGGCGATTTCGGTCAACGCTATTCGCGCTTTAGAATTCAATGACTTAAGGGCGGGCTACTCGCAAAGTCCCTCCGGGCCGAAGCAGCTTTCGAAATCATTGCATTCCAAGCAACTGGGCGCGCTGCAGAGCGAAAAACCTTCGGCCTCGCAGAGCTTGCGGTAAAAGTATTTCTTCCATTTCATGTTTTGGGTGTTGCCGGCCGCCAGCGTCGGAAAATGCGAGGCGAGCAGGCGGCCGAGGTCGTTTCGATTAAAAAGGCCAAGCTCCTGCCAGAGATGGTCATTGCGCATGGCACGCCGGGCGATGATCTTGGCGAAGCGGGCGCTCGCCGGGTCGCCATGTCGGGCATGCGCCAGCAGCAGTCCATGCAGAAGTTCTTCTTCCAGATCCGGCTCGGGCTCGCTCACCTCTTTCAAGGCAAACGCGTTGATAGGAATAGCAGGGAAACAGCGGGCCAGGACATCGCGCAGCTCGGCGCGCGAAAGTCCGGTTGCCTCCGTCGCCGTCGCCTCGCCGGCCTCGATCTCCTCGAGCGCACGTGAAAGCACACAGGCAAGTACATGCTGGTCGAACCTCCTCTCCAGCTCGATCTGCGGCCATTGGCCGGTGCTGAGCCGGGCATAGTGTTGGGCGAATATGGTGTTGTTCTCCTGGTTGTCCTATCAAGCCATTCAGCGACCGGTCGGCCGCAACATGGGCAGTTCTTTGGTATGGCACTCCGGATCGCCTCGCGTCGAGTAGTTCGGCAATTTTCGTCTGGTCCATCGGCTCTGTCGCAAATTCTGTGATTGGAAGAGGTGTTTCCGAACCCCCGCCCTGCCGTTTGCGCCTCATGGGGAACACCTCGGCGCCGGAAATGCCCCCGCGGAGTTGGACGTGGACCGTGCTGGGACAGAGGTCGCGTGCCGTCCTTTCCAGTGCGGCCACATGGTCGACCCCATTCAAGCCCGCTAGACTCTCGGTTGAATGACGTCCGATTCAAAGCGTCCGCGGGTGAGTTCCAGCGCACGTTCAGGACAGGATCGCGCGCCTCGCGATGCACGCAGCTCCTCCCCTTCCGCAACTTCAATGTCATCAGGCAGAATGTAACCCTCGTCATCAAGCTTGAAGATGTCCGGCGCTTGCACGGCGCATCGCGCGTGACCCTGGCATTTGGCATTTTGGACGATGATGCGCATGGCGCTGCCTCCATTGTCTGTGCCCCGGCTCGGGGCGGGCCTAAGACCAGTCCAGGATCAAATTTTCGATCCCGAACACATGGCCCCCAGAGGTTATCGGTGCCGTACCCTGCTTGATCCTGAAAGGTGGGATGCGCGCCAGCCACTCCTCCAGGCCAATGACAATCTCCCGCCGGGCAAGGTGTGAGCCAAGGCAACGGTGGGGACCATAGCCAAACGCTGCGTGGCGGTTGTCCTCTCGCTCCAAATCGATCGTGTTGGGGCATTCGAATTCCGCCGGGTCACGATTGGCGATCATCGTGGCGCAGGAAACATAGTCCCCCTTCCGGATCGGCGCGCCTTCGAAGTCGATATCTTTCGTAGCCACGCGGATCAACTGAATGGGCGGATAGGCCCGCAGCAATTCTTCGGTTGCAAGCGGGATGCGGTCCGGTTCGCTCCGCAGCAATTGCTGATCTTTGAGGTTCCGCGCGAGGTACGCCAAGTCAAAGCCTATAGCTGCTGCGACCGTGTCGAGCCCAGCGACGAAGACAAGCACGCCGATGCCGCGGACTTGGGTGTCCGTCAGCCGGCGGCCCTCGACCTGTGCCTGCACGATAAAGGTCATGAAATCGTCAACCGCCTCCTGGCGGCGCATGGCTGCAAGTTCGTCGATGAATGCCACGATCGTCCGGGCAGCCACAGGTCGTTCCTTATCGTCGCCGTGGAGCAGATCTTTCCCCCAGCCGACGAATGTATCGAGTCGGCCATCGGGCAACCCCAGAAAGCGAAGAAAGGTGCTCACCGCGAAAGGAAAGGCAAAATCCTTCATCACGTCGCAGCTTGTGCCCGACGCGGCGATCCTTTCGATCAGCTCGACCGCCCGTTCGCGGACAGCCGGTTCCAAAGCCAACACCCGCTTTGGCGAAAGCAGCGGATTGAGCAGTGAGCGAAAGACGCCATGGGCCGGTGGATCGAGCTCAAGCGGGATCGTCGGCCAGTTTTCACCTAGTATGGAGGAGAAGATGCTGCGATGGCTGGAAAAAGTCTCAGCGTCCTGCAGCACCTTGCGCTGGTCCGCGGCACGGGTGATGACCCAGGTACCCCGGCCATCTTGCGTGTTGTAGCGGGAATAAAAGATCGGAGGCCCGTCATGGGCGCAAGCGACAGCTGCGTGTGGATCCCCGTTGGGCGTCGGTGACATCCCTGGTGACGTAAACAGGCTGAAGTCCCTCACCATTTCGGGCGGGACATGATCTGGAACGGGTTTGGTTGCCATTTTGCTTTCTCTACATTGGCGTTCATGGCCGATTGAGATTGCACCGCTGTTCATAAAGTCGATTTCCAGCATGGGTACGTCTCTTGTCGGGCCCCTTCTACAGTCTGTCTCCCGATACAGCCCACCTGCACCAGCGCGGATGAGATCGGTTGCGAAGTCAATCAGAAGGGGCATCTCCGCCGCGCTGCGGTCATGAAGCAAAGCCGCCCCTTATCCCCGTTAGGGTTGAGAGGCTGGTCAATCACCGCTGAGCTCCGTGACGCACTGCTGATGCCCTGCTGATCAAATTGTCGAAGCAAGTCGCGTGCCGGATAGGCGTACCCATGGCGCTGCACCAAGCGATGCCAGCCTGCACTGGGCCCGCCGCCGCTAAGTTGATGATCACCTGTCCATCATTCTTAGGACAACGTCCGACAACCGACATCCACGGTCGGTTTTGTCGAGTCCGCGACATCGGGCTGTTCGGCCTGGCTGCTGCT
This sequence comes from Mesorhizobium sp. M0185, assembly GCF_040322175.1. Classification (NCBI taxonomy): domain Bacteria; kingdom Pseudomonadati; phylum Pseudomonadota; class Alphaproteobacteria; order Hyphomicrobiales; family Phyllobacteriaceae; genus Mesorhizobium; species Mesorhizobium sp. M0185. The sequence continues at coordinate 31,394 of NZ_JAMYSY010000042.1, forward strand.
GCACTGCCTTCCGGTCGACGAGCGAGAAGATCGCTCGCACGGCCCGGATTGAGCAACGACGCGATCCAGCGCAAGGATCGGGTGCGGTCCGACAAGACTCAGCGGCGCTTGCGCGCGATGATCGAAATTATCAACAAGGTCGAGCCGCGCTTCGGTTCGGCGCTGATGGCGTATGCGTTGTATCGCTCGCAGCCGCAGCAAGGCTTTCCGGTTAGACGGCGATGCACTCGTGCGCAGCGGTCCGCCCGGCGACGAGCTTGACTGTATCGATGCGGTCAATTCCGGCGTGCACACCTGACCGTCCGTATGCGCTACGACCTCGCAGCCGCTGTCGCAACGTGGTGCCGAGTCCTATGGCGGCCGGTTCAATCCGAGGGTCTGCCGGCACTCTACACATCCCTGTCGGTCGGACCGGGAATGCGTGGCAGGTTCTCGGCCAGAAACCGCCAGTCGCTGCGCTCGCGTTCGCCTTCCTTGCGCGTGCCGAAGAACTGGATGATCATCTTGCCGTCGCCGCCATAGGCTTCAATGGACGTGACGTGACCGTCCCTCGTCGGCTTGCGCACGGCCCAGACCTCGCGGATGTGATGGGTCCTAAGATGCAGATGGAAGGTCTCGTCGAGCACATTGATCCGCGGCCCGATCTGCTTGACCGACTTGATCGGGCCGGAATGGATCTGGATGCAACCACGATTGCCGACAAAGCACATGATCGGCATCTCGTCTTCGGCAGCCTGTTGGAACAGGGCGCCAACGGCATCATTGTCGAGCAGCCAGGCGTAATCCTCGTCGGCCATACGCATCGCCTGGCAGCGGCTGAGCTTCAGTGTCTTCAACATATGGTAGAACTGATGCACGTCGCTCAGCCGGCTCCAGTGCTCGCGTAGGTCGTCGACCGTGGCGGCTTGGTCTGGACTCACTGCGTTATCGCGCGCCCCGCTCGCCTCGACCGATATGATCGGCTCCTGGTCGGAGGATACGAGCTCTGCCGCCAGATTCTGATAGGCGTGCAGGTTCGAGGCGGGCCTGAGATGTACTTTGTGCATCGCCTCGCCGGTGGCATCAAAGAATTGCAGGCTGCGGCGGATCTCGGCTCCCTCGCGCTTCTCGACGGCGAAGCCATACGCCCACGCTTTCGGGAAGATGCGCAGGTCGATCTCGTCGCCGAGCACCATGGCATGCGGGTTGCCGGTGACCACTTTGTCGTAGACGCCGATCTTTTGGTGCACGGCACTTTGGTTGCGGGTGACCGCCATCACCTCGCCGACCGCTTCGAGGCCGGTCAGCAGATCATCGACGCGCGGCTCGATGCGCACCGCGCCGTGACCACAATGCGCCGCGACCAATTCGGCTTCCGAAATGCCCAATCGAGCGGCGAGATCATGCTCCCGGATTTTCGGATTGTCTTCGCACGCCCGCCGGATTTCGTCCGGCGACGGTTTCTCGCGCTGGTCCATGTCTTACCCCTGCTTCCACCTACGTGTAAGGATCAGCTGCCCTGCCGGGGAATCTTCAGCCGATAAGGCGTGCCGTAATGCTCGACCCTGATCTGCTGCTGGCCCGTGAACAAAGTGTCGCTGGACAGCGTGCGCACGTCGTCGCACCCGCGCGAAAGCCGGGGGTGCTGTCGGAGCGGCGAGACCCGAGTGACTCGAGCAGGCACATGCCGATGGAATTTCATCGAGCCGGTCGGCGGCCACTGGGCGGTGGTGAGCGATTGTCGGTGTTGTCGCAATCGGCCAAGCGGGCATTCGGACGCCACGGGCGGCGCTGCTTTGCCAAACGAAGCGCATCTGACCCAGTCCTGACATGTTGCTCCCTTGCTTCGCCCCATCGATCGCGAGGGCACCCACGACATGATTGTGGATCGGCAGTCTCTTGCCGCCTCGCCAAATGGAGCTTCAAAAACCGTGCCAATTGCGCCGGAGCAAGCTCAGAAGAAGTCTTCTGTAATGGTCATTGGTTTAATGTGAGTTCAGCCAAGAACTCAGGCCCAACATCCCCGTGGCGGACCCGACAAACCCGACAGTACGTGTCGGTTGGCCGACACCTTCGCAGCAATGGACTCACAAGAACCACGGCAGTGTCAGAGATGCCGCGCTGTGTTGAAACGTTTTTTCGCTTTGGCACGGTGCATGCAACGTGATGCGCAAGCAGGTGCCGGACTGAGGAGAATGGAGCCATGATTACGCTCACCGACAACGCTGTTGCCGCCATCAAGACTGCTCTTTCCCGCGCCAGCGAGCCGGCGGAAGGCTTTCGCATCATGGTCCAGGCCGGCGGCTGCGCCGGCTTCAAATACTTAATGGGCCTGGAGAGCGTGTCGCGCGAGGGCGACGCGATCACCGAGACAGATGGGATCAAGCTGTTCGTGGACTCGGGCTCCCAACCGCATGTCGCCGGCATGACCGTCGACTTTCTCACCGGGCTCGAATCTTCCGGCTTTGTCTTCGATAACCCCAACGCGCGCGAGAAGTGCGGCTGCGGCAAGTCCTTCAGTTGATCGCCCGAAGCGCCTGTGCGGGTCCATGAAGCGATTGCCGCCAACGGACTCAGTTGCGGCAGAGGAGGCTTATATGGCCGGCACAACAGATGTCCCTGTCCTCAAGAACAAGGCAAGGTCGAAGCCGATCTTGGGACCGGCAATCGCTTCAGGTAGGATGCAAAGAACGTCGCCTCCCGAAACAGTTCGGTTCCTGGTGGCACCCAAGCTGCTGGCGGCCAAATCGCGCCGCTGCGCCAAATTCGGCTTATCGATAACGTTGTCGTGTTCGGGCGTCCTTACCTGCGGGCTGACGGCGGCGACTGCGGACTTGGCCATATCGACGCCGATCCGGTCTACGTCAAACTCTCGGGCGTCCCCGCCGGCTGCCAGTTCGGGCCCATCATCATCAACGGCATACGCCAGAGGCTCAATGAGGCGGTCGCGCGCTCGCGTCATTCCGGTCAACTGAGGATCGCACATGAAACCTGTCTACCTCGACAACAACGCAACCACACGGGTCGATCCTGAGGTCGTGCAAGCGATGTTGCCGTTCTTTAGGGATCAATTCGGCAACCCTTCGTCGGCGCACGCTCTTGGCGCCTCAGTCAGTGCGGCGGTGAGAAAGGCGCGAAGGCAGTTGCAAGCTCTGATCGGCGCGGAGTTCGACGATGAAATCACCTTCACCTCGGGTGGGACAGAAAGCGACAATGCAGCGCTTCTTTCGGCGATCGAGGCGGCGCCCAACCGAACCGAGATCGTTACGTCCGCGGTCGAGCATCCCGCCGTGCTGACGCTCTGCGCGCATCTTGAGAAGACCCGCCGCGTCAAGGTGCACAGGATCCCGGTGGATTGCCGTGGCCGGCTCGACCTCGACGCCTATATGGCCGCCCTCACCCCCCAGGTGGCAATCGTCTCGATAATGTGGGCGAACAACGAGACTGGTGTGATCTTCCCCGTGGCCAGGCTTGCCGAGTTGGCCAAGGAAGTGGGCGCCCTTTTCCATACCGATGCTGTGCAGGCGGTCGGCAAGCTTCCGATGGACCTGAAGTCGACCGCAATCGACATGCTGTCGCTCTCCGGCCACAAGCTGCACGGGCCGAAAGGGATCGGCGCGCTTTTCGTAAAACGTGGCGTCAATTTCCACTCGCTGATCAAGGGGGGCCACCAAGAACACAACCGGCGTGCTGGCACCGAGAATACGCCCGGCATAGTCGGGCTCGGCATGGCGGCCGAACTCGCCTTGAAATTCATGGACGACGAGACCACACGGGTAAAGTCGCTCCGCGATCGCCTGGAGGACGGGATTCTCCAGCGCATTCCAAGCACCTGTGTCACTGGTGATCCCCTGCAACGGTTGCCCAACACCGCTAACATCTCCTTCGAACATGTCGAAAGTGATGGAATTCCACTTCTCCTCAGCCGCATGGGCATCGCGTGTTCCTCCGGCTCGGCCTGCACCTCCGGCTCTCTGGAACCGAGCCATGTCCTAAGCGCGATGAAAACGCCACACGCGGCAGTCCGCTTCTCCTTGGCGCGGGACAACGGCGAAGCGGACGTCGACCGGGTGCTCGAGGTCATGCCGGCAATCGTGGAGAAGCTGCGTGGCTTTCCCAGTTCTGGGCCGGGTAAGCGAAGCTCCGAAGACGTTCAATCCGGTCTGTGCCTGAGCGGCAGCAGAACAGGCTACCGTTCATGACCCGTCATGTCTTTCTCAACGATACGACCTTGCGCGATGGCGAGCAGGCGCCCGGCGTCGCCTTTACCACGACGGAAAAGCTGGAGATCGCCGAGTCTCTTGCGGCGGCCGGCGTCACAGAGATCGAGATCGGCACGCCGGTCATGGGCGCCGACGAGATCGAAACAATTCGCGCCGCGGTCGCGCGGCGTCTCCCGGTTCGGCTCATGGCCTGGTGCCGGATGACGTCGTTGGATCTCGATGCAGCGATCGAGAGCGGCGTCCACGCCGTCAATCTATCGCTGCCTGCGTCGGACATACAACTTGCCGCCAAGCTCGGCCTCGATAAGGCGGGAGCGCTCCAAGTTATCGAGCATATGGTCAGGCGCGCAGCCGCCGCCGGCTTCTTCGTCGCGGTGGGCTGCGAGGATGCCTCGCGGGCCAATCGGGATCATCTCGCCCGCGTCATCGAGACGGCTGCACGCGCCGGCGCAAGCCGCGTCAGGCTAGCCGACACAGTCGGCGTTCTCGACCCGTTTTCGACCTTCGAACTTGTCGCCCAGCTCGTGGCGCAGTCTCCAATCGACCTTGAAGTTCATGCGCACAACGATCTCGGACTTGCTGCCGCCAACACGCTGGCCGCGATCCGCGCAGGCGCGCGCCATGCCTCCGTCACCGTCCTGGGGCTCGGCGAGCGTGCGGGCAATGCCGCGCTGGAAGAGGTGGCCGCCGCGATGGCGGTCCTCGACGGCGCGGATACCGGCATCGAGCTGACCGCATTGCCCGACCTCGCCGCCCAGGTGGCTTGGGCCGCCCGCCGGCAGACCGCGGCCATTAAGCCGGTCGTCGGCGCCGATGTTTTCACCCACGAATCCGGCATTCACGTCGCAGGGCTGCTGAAGGACTCGCGTACTTATCAAGGGCTCGATCCGGCTCTCGTGGGCCGCTGCCGGCGTATCGTTATCGGCAAGCATTCCGGCGCCACTGCGAATGCCCATGTGCTGAGCGAAAGCGGTCGCGATCTCGACCCGGATCTGGCAGCCGCGATGGTGGCCCGCGTCCGGCGCGAGGCGGCCGAGACCAAATCGACCGTCACTGCAACTCAACTGGTCGAGCTCTACGATGGAATGTGCAGCGAGGCATCCCTCGCGGAGCTGTGCGGGTCCAGGTCAGCCGTGCGCGAGCGCACCGACACCACAGTTTTCCGACCAGGGAGAATGCAATGAATTGTTCCGCTGACAGCCGCCCCATCAATGTCACCGACATCCTAGCACGACTGAAGCGCCTGTCGGCTGCGGAGGAGTTCTTCGCAGTCCTTGGCGTCTCCTATGACCCGAAGGTGCTGAATGTCTCGCGGCTCCATATCATGAAGCGCGTGGGCCAATATCTTGCCGAAGAAGATTTCTCCGGTCTGCCCGACCAGGTGATTGCCGCGCGGGTGCGCGCGACGCTCGAACGCGCTTACGAGGACTTCGCGGTTTCCTCGCCGCTCACCCATCGGGTCTTCAAGGTGCTCAAAGACCACGATCCGAACAAACCTGCCACGCCGGGCCGCACCTTTGTCCCGTTCGACTCCGTACTGAAGCGGTTCGGACAGGAATGACCGCGACACGGGTTGCGACGCGACAATGTCGAGAAGCCGACAAATCCGGTCATCACCACGGCGCCCTCAGAAGCAACCAAGCGAAGTTCTAGGAATAGGGGCAGCGCAAAACAGTTGGCACGAATGATGCGCACCAAAGTGATAACCGCCAAGCCCGCATCCGGACAGGAGCCTAGAGAAACCGCCAATGCACATCGTAATCTGCATCAAGCAGGTGCCGGACTCGGCACAGATAAGGGTCCATCCGGTGACGAACACGATCATGCGCCAGGGTGTTCCGACTATCATCAACCCTTACGACCTGTTCGCCCTCGAAGAAGCCCTCAGACTGCGCGACGCGCATGGTGGCGAAGTCACCGTGCTCACTATGGGTCCGCCCATGGCAGAGGACGCGCTGCGCAAGGCGCTCGGTTACGGCGCCGACCGAGCGGTGCTCTTGACCGACCGCTATTTTGCCGGCTCCGACACGCTGGCGACCTCGTTCGCCCTTTCCCAGGCAATCGCGAAGGTTGGCGAGACGTTCGGCACGCCAGACCTCGTCTTCACCGGCAAGCAGACGATCGATGGCGACACCGCCCAGGTCGGGCCTGGCATCGCCAAGCGCCTCGGACTCCTGCAACTGACCTATGTCGCGAAGATCGCCTCTATTGACGTTGCTGCACGCGAGATCAAGGTCGAGCGCCGCTCCGAAGGCGGCACACAGATGCTGAAGAGCAGGCTCCCTTGCCTCATCACCATGCTGGAAGGCACAAACGAGATCCGCCGGGGCTCGATCCAGGACGCCCTGTGCGCCGCGCGCAGCCAAGTCTTGAAATGGAGTGCGGCCGACGCCGGCATTGAGGATCTCACCAAATGCGGCCTGCGCGGTTCACCGACGGTGGTCAAGCGCGTTTTCGCGCCTCCTGCGCGGGCGGAAAAGGCGGCAAAAATCGACACCGCCGAGATGGCTTTGCGCGATGTCGCTGACGAACTCATCACGGCAATCTTCACCCGCCAGCCGGCATTGGAACATGAGCTCGCCTTCAACGGCGGCGCGTGAGAGGGCAAGGATCAGACGATGTCGAACGCGAACCGAGAAACCCCTCGCCCTGCCGCCGGCCGTGCCGGCATAAAGAAGGAGCTGCCCGCGCATTTCAAGGACTACCGGCACGTTTGGGTTTTCATCGAGCTCGAACGCGGTCAGGTCCATCCCGTATCATTCGAACTGCTCGGCAAAGGCCGCAAGTTAGCAGACAAGCTTCAGGTCCAGCTTGCGGGCGTCGTGCTTGGACCGCCGGGAGAGGCCATCGGGAACGCCGTTGCCGAAGCCTTCGCTTATGGTGCCGACCTGGTCTACATCGTCGAGGAGCCGCTGCTCGCCGACTACAGGAACGAGCCTTTCACCAAGGCGATGACGGATCTGGTCGATACCCACAAACCCGAGATCCTTCTTCTCGGTGCCACCACACTCGGCAGGGATCTTGCCGGCTCCGTGGCGACGACCTTGCAGACAGGGCTCACGGCCGACTGCACCGAACTCGATGTGGATACCGACGGTTCGCTCGCCGCCACCCGTCCGACTTTCGGCGGTTCCTTGTTGTGCACGATCTATACGCTCAATTTCCGCCCCCAGATGGCGACAGTGCGACCGAGGGTCATGCCCATGCCGCAGCGGGCGGATAAACCGGTCGGGCGTGTCATCCGGCACAAGCTCTCGGTAGCCGAGGACGAGATCGTTACCAAAATCCTCGGCTTCCTGCCGGATAGTCAGTCGGCAAAGGCAAATCTTGCCTATGCCGACGTCGTGGTTGCGGGAGGCCTCGGTCTAGGCGCGGCGGAGAACCTGCAGCTTGTGAAGAATCTCGCGCGGGCAATCGGCGCCGAGCATGGCTGTTCGCGCCCGTTGGTCCAGAAGAGCTGGATGCCAGCTGATCGGCAGATCGGCCAAACTGGCAAGACCATCCGGCCGAAGCTTTACATAGCGGCCGGGATTTCCGGCGCCGTCCAGCATCGGGTTGGCGTCGAGGGGGCGGATCTCATCGTGGCCATCAACACCGACCCGAACGCGCCGATTTTCGATTTCGCTCACCTCGGGATCGTCACCGACGCGATCCGCTTCCTGCCCGCACTGACGGAAGCCTTCACCCGGCGGCTGTCGCCCCACAGTCGCGATAAGCTTGCGAGCTAAGGGATGGACATGATTGAGGAACAATTCGACGCCATTGTTATTGGGGCCGGCATGTCCGGAAACGCAGCTGCTTACACCATGGCCAGCCACGGCCTGAAGGTGCTGCAGTTGGAGCGGGGTGAATATCCGGGCTCCAAGAATGTCCAGGGTGCCATCATGTACGCGAACATGCTGGAGAAGATCATCCCGGATTTCCGGGACGATGCGCCTCTCGAGCGGCATTTGGTTGAACAGCGGCTTTGGGTGATGGACGACACATCCCATACCGGGATTCACTATCGGTCGGACGACTTCAATGAGGCGAAGCCCAACCGCTACACGATCATCCGTGCCCAGTTCGATAAATGGTTTTCGCGTAAGGTGCGCGAGGCCGGCGCGACGGTTCTGTGCGAGACGACCGTGACGGAACTCATCCGTGACGCCAAGGACAGGGTGATCGGCGTCCGCACAGACCGGGCCGGCGGGGCCATCTACGCGGACGTGGTCGTCCTCGCAGAAGGTGTATGCGGACTGCTTGGCACGCGGGCCGGCCTGCGCGAGATGCCGAAGCCGCAAACCGTGGCGCTCGCCGTCAAGGAAATGCATTTCCTGCCCGAAGAGGTCATTGAGCAGCGGTTCGGCCTCAAAGGCGATGAAGGCTGCGTGATCGAGGCGGTGGGCACGACCTCCCGCAGCATGGCCGGGCTCGGCTTCCTCTACACCAACAAGGAGTCGATCTCACTGGGCATTGGCTGCCTCGTCTCCGATTTCGCCGCGATGGTCGAGAGCCCTTACGTCCTCCTCGACGCCTTAAAAACCCATCCTTCGATCCGGCCGCTGATCGCCGGCTCGGAAGTGAAAGAATATTCCGCGCATCTCATTCCCGAAGGCGGCTACAAGGCTATTCCGCAGCTCTTTGGCGACGGTTGGGTCGTGGTCGGCGATGCCGCGCAACTGAACAACGCCATTCACCGCGAGGGTTCGAACCTCGCCATGACCTCCGGCCGCATCGCGGCTGAGGCAATCATCGAGGTCAAGAGCCGCAACGGTCCTATGACCAAACGGAATCTCGCCCTTTACAAAGCCATGCTGGACAAGTCCTTCGTGGTCAAGGACCTAAGGAAATACAAAGACATGCCGGCCTTGCTCCACACCAATTCCTGCAATTACTTCACGGCTTATCCGCGGTTGATGTCGCAAGCCGCGCAGAACTTCATGCGTGTCGACGGCACGCCGAAGATCGAGAAGGAAAAGGCGACCACGGCGGCCTTCATCAAGGCGCGCTCGCGCTGGGGGCTGGTCAGCGACGCGGTCCGCCTTGCATTGGCGTGGCGCTGAGGGGAGACGAAATGACGATCGCAGTGACGAAGTCACGTGTCGAGGACAAGCTTTACCAGAACCGCTACTTGGTGGATTCCGGCCGTCCGCATATCAAAGTGCGACCGCACGAGAGGCCAAGCGCGAACTTGCTCGCGCTGACCCACGTCTGCCCGGCGAAATGTTATGAGTTGAACGACAAAGGTCAAGTGGAGATCACTGCCGACGGCTGCATGGAGTGCGGCACCTGCCGGATTTTGTGCGAGACCAGTGGCGAGATCGAGTGGAACTATCCACGCGGCGGCTTCGGAGTCCTCTTCAAATTCGGATGAGGACGCACGCACCGTATCAAGAGGGTCAATCTTGGTACACCTGAGGTCGCGACCAACGCCAAGTCTATCTTTGCTTGAATTGCCGCGCCACGAAGAGAAGCTCGTGAATACTGTGCTTTCACAATTCAGACTCAGACACAAAAGGAGGAGCACTCTGGACGACAACCGCTGAGGTGTTTCCATGGCTCACGTACCGCAAGATCGGGTCGACGAGGTAGCACCTCGGGATACCCGCCCTGAACCGCCCATCAAAAGCATGCCCCAAGCAGATATCGCGCTCAGGGGACTCTACGAGATATCGAAGGTGCTGACCGCCCCCAGCGAGCTGGAGATTACGCTCGCCAATGTCGTGAACATCCTGCCTTCGTTTCTGCAGATGCGTCACGGAGCAATCGTCGTCCTGGACGCTGAAGGAGAGCCGGAGATTGCCGCAACTGCCGGCAATACCCACGCACCTCAATCAGGCACTCGCCGCGTCATACCACAGGCCATAACAGATCAAATCGTCGCTACGGGGACGCCGCTCTTCATACCGGACGTCCGCAAGTCCCAACTATTTCAGGCTGACCTTCAAACATCTTCGAGCAGCGGCACCATCCCAATTGCCTTTATCGGTATCCCGCTAAAGGCTGATCATAAAATCCTTGGGACATTGTCGATCGACCGCGCCGGAGACGGCGCTACCGACTTTCGCGACGACGAGGACACATGCTTCCTGACGATGGTCGCCAACCTTGTCGGCCGGACGATCCGTCTCCATCGCATCCTGAGTACAGATCGTCAGCGGTCTGTCCATGAGCAATGGAGACCGGAGAAATCGCCCAACGAGGGGAGGACCTACGACCCTGCCCGGCATGCGGATGTCAAAATCGACGGGATCATCGGGGAAAGCCCCGCACTCAAGCAGGTGCTCGAAACCGTCTCGGTCGTAGCAGGGACCAATTCCACCGTGCTACTGCGGGGTGAAAGCGGCACCGGCAAGGAATTCTTTGCGCAAGCCATCCATAAGCTCTCACGTCGGAGGAAGAAGTCTTTCGTCAAATTGAACTGCGCCGCACTGTCTGAAAGCGTTCTGGAGTCAGAACTGTTTGGGCATGAAAAGGGCGCTTTCACGGGTGCTATCTCCCAGCGCGCCGGTCGTTTTGAATTGGCAAATGAGGGAACGCTGCTACTTGATGAAATCGGCGAGATTTCGCCGGCCTTTCAAGCCAAGCTGTTGCGTGTCTTGCAGGAAGGCGAGTTGGAGCGAGTCGGCGGCACCAAAACGCTACAGGTCGACGTGCGCCTCATATGCGCCACCAACAAGGACCTCGAGACGGCCGTCATAAAAGGGGAGTTCCGGGCCGACCTTTATTACCGCATCAATGTGGTGCCAATTATCCTGCCTCCGCTCAGAGAGCGACCCGGCGATATTCCACGCCTTGCGAACGCCTTCCTCAACCGATTCAACAAGGAGAACGATCGCGCACTCGCCTTCGCGCCGTCGGCGCTTGACCTGATCTCGCAATGCTACTTCCCTGGTAACGTCCGCGAGCTGGAGAACTGCGTCCAAAGGACGGCCACACTTGCGCGTTCAAGGACGATCACGCCATCCGATTTCGCCTGTAAGAAGAGCCAGTGCCTTTCCTGGCTCCTCTGGAAGCGAGCCGACCGCTCGAATGGCGGCAATACCATCGACGATCTCGCACGGGTCAACGCAGTGCCGGTCGGATTGCGGCTGCCGGCCAGTCGCATCGGTGCCTCCGCAGGCAACGTATCTCCCCTTGCGGCCGGCGATCCAAACGATCCCGCTTGTCCCCCGCGTCTGACGGAACGCGACCGGCTGATCGACGCGATGGACAAGGCCGGTTGGGTTCAGGCCAGGGCGGCTCGTATCCTCGGCCTCACGCCGCGGCAAATCGGCTACGCGCTGCGCCGATATGGCATCGAGGTGAAGAAATTCTAGACGTCGTGATGACGTCAAACGTAAGTCCGGAGTAGTCTCCCTCACACCCTTCGCGCCCAAGGCTGGTAGCCTTCGCGACCCGATTTGCTTGTCCACTGTCGGAAGCCCGACAAAGATGTGTCGGAGCAATCCGACGGAATCCGACACGAAAGCCAATTCGTGAACCAAAACCGCTCTTTGAGCTGGCATAGCTCTTGCGGTTTGAACTGCGACATTCACCCAGCAACGGAGCCGTTCGATGTCCGCACCGGCAATTTCGCTTGAGAGCCTCAGCACGACATTCGGTGACCAGTTGCTTGCCACCGTGAAAGCCGGTGGCTGCGCGTCTTCGTCCTGCGGCTCGTCGATAAAGCCGGACGACACGGATCCGGCTATCTGGGAGAAGATCAAGGATCACCCCTGCTTTTCAGAAGAGGCGCATCACTATTTCGCGCGCATGCACGTCGCGGTCGCGCCCGGCTGCAATATCCAGTGCAACTACTGCAATCGCAAATATGACTGCGCCAACGAAAGCCGGCCTGGGGTGGTCTCCGAAAAGCTGACACCCGACCAGGCGCTACGCAAGGTGGTCGCGGTCGCCAACGAGGTGCCGCAACTCTCCGTGCTCGGCATCGCCGGACCGGGCGATGCCTGTTACGACTGGAAGAAGACGAAGGCAACGTTCGAACGAGTTGCCAGGGAAATCCCAGACATCAAGTTTTGCATCTCCACGAATGGGCTCGCGCTGCCGGACCATGTCGATGAGCTTGCCGACATGAATGTCGATCACGTGACGATCACCATCAACATGGTCGACCCTGAGGTCGGTGCAAAGATCTATCCTTGGATCTTTTACGACCATCGCCGCTACGTCGGCATCGAAGCCGCCCGGATCCTGCACGAGCGGCAGATGTTGGGTCTGGAGATGCTGACCGCGCGCGGCATCCTCACCAAAATCAATTCAGTGATGATCCCCGGCGTGAACGATGAGCATCTGATCAAGGTGAATAGATGGGTCAAGGAGCGAGGCGCGTTCCTGCACAACCTCATGCCGCTGATTTCGGACCCGGCGCACGGCACGCACTACGGACTGAGCGGGCAACGCGGCCCAAACGCAATGGAGCTGAAGGCTCTTCAGGATCGTGTCGAAGGCGGCGCCCAGTTGATGCGCCACTGCCGGCAGTGCCGGGCAGATGCCGTCGGCCTGCTCGGAGAGGATCGTGGCCAGGAATTCACAGTCGACCGGATTCCCGGCGAGGTCACCTACGATGCCAGCAATCGCAAGGCCTATCGGGAGCTGGTCGCGGAGGAGCGCCGTGATCACGTGGCGGCTAGGAGAGAAGCGATCGGATTGGTCAAGGCAGCGAGCCCCGGCAAGTCCCTTCTCTTCGCGGTGGCGACCAAGGGCGGCGGCCGCGTCAATGAACATTTCGGCCATGCGAAGGAATTCCAGGTTTATCAAGCCTCGCCGAGAGGGATCAGTTTTGTCGGGCATCGGAAGGTGGAGCAGTATTGCCTCGGCGGCTGGGGCGGAGAAGCCGCCCTCGATGGCGTCATCGCAGCGCTTGAAGGCATAGATATCGTGCTGTGCGCCAAGATCGGAAACTGCCCGCAGGATCAGCTCGCCGACGCTGGAATCCAAGCCACCGACGCATATGCCCACGACTATATCGAGACCGCAATCAGCGCGATTTACGCGGCCGCGTCTGGGACCCCCGCACTCGCGGCGACGGCCTGAGCGCGTCTCATCCATTCGGACCAGGAGTTAAAATGGCTTTCAAGATCATCGCATCCCAATGCACCCAATGCGGCGCCTGCGAATTCGAGTGTCCCTCCGGCGCGATCAAGTTCAAAGGCGAGAGCTATGTGATCGAGCCGCAAAAGTGCACCGAATGCGAGGGGGTCTTCGATGCGCAGCAATGTGCCTCGGTATGCCCGGTGCCGAAGACCTGCGTTCCTGCGTGACGGACATTGGGCCGCCGACATGGTCGGGGATGCCTTCGCAGGACGCCTGGAACGCCTTTGTTCACAATCTGCAGCCTCAAGGGAAATCAGGGAACGGACATGTCGCTCGGACGCGAAGAGGAGGTCGAAATCCGCAGGCCTCCACGATTCATGCCGGGAGAGCGGGTACGTGCCACTCGCCACATAAAGAATGACGGCACCTATCCTGGCAGGGAGATCGGCGAAAATCTCGTGCGGAAGGGCGACGAGGGATATGTGCGCGACATTGGCACCTTTCTCCAGCAGTTCTTCATCTATGCGGTCGAATGGATCGACCGTGGCACAGTCGTCGGCATGCGAGCGCGTGAACTGATGAGCCTCGACAAAGCCGAGGTGCCCTGCAGTGCTGATAGCAATACCAATGAAGGGACGGCCAGATGAAAGTCATGATCCGCAGGACCGATGCTGGCTTGTCGGCGTATGTCCCGAAGAAGGACATCGAAGAGCCGATCATCAAGCTCGAGAAGGAAGAGTTGTGGGGCGGAACTGTGACGCTCAGGAACGGGTGGCGGCTCCTCCTACCCGATCTCCCACGGGATACGCGTCTGCCGATCACCGTCGAGGCAAGGAAGGTTTCCGAAGAGGACTGATGCTGCCCCTTGATAAGGTGCGTCGCGAGGAAACGAGCATGAACACCATCCTGACATCGGGCCACCTCGTCATCGTGCGGGACAGTTTTGCCGAAAAGCTGCTTGACCTGGCGGAGGAAGCGCTCGCCGCCGATGAGGTGATCCCCTATCTCGGTCCGGGTCTTCTTGAATTCAACTGTGCGGAACCGCCTGTGCCGCATACGCCGGAGCTCGTTGCCGCGGCACTCAATGCGCGGGCGCCAGCCCCTTCCAGGATCCGCACCAATATGTGGTCGGTTGCGCAGTTCATCGAACAGCGCCGGCATCGCCGGACGCTGCAAGCTTGGATGACCGACATATTCGCAGCGCCGGTGGCGCCGACCCTCCTCCACGCCTGGCTCGCAAGGCTGCCGCTCTCCCTCATCGTCGACAGCTGGTACGACGGCGCGATGCGCACGGCTCTCGTAGAGACCGGCCGAACGGACGTCGTTGAGATACAAGGCGTCACGCGGGCGAACGAAATCGGTAACATTTGGACGAAAACCTACGATTTGTCCGGGAGGGAACTCGACCCCCGATCGGGGGCAAAGACGGTTCTCTATACACCTCACGGGAGTATTAGGCCGGCGCAAAACTTTCTCGTCGCAGATTCCGACTATGTCGAAGTCCTGACCGAAATCGATATCCAGACACCGATCCCAGACGTGGTGAAGGAACGGCGCATCACCCGCGGATTTTTCTTCGTTGGCTGCCGCTTCAACGATCAGATGCTGCGCACCTACGCCAGGCAGATCATGAAGCGCTCCCGAGGTCCACATTGCGCGGTAATGGACGCGGAAACGCTGACCAGAAACGAAGCGCGTTTCCTTGCGGCAAGCGGAATCACGGTGATCGACATGCCAGTAAGTGAAGCCGCGGCTCGGCTTATAGGAACGGGCACTGCTGCAGGTGGTGGACAGGATTAACAATGGCGGGCCCCTTTGATGATTGGTCCTTCGGCTTGCCTCGAAGGCGCAAAATGCAGTCGGGAATACACCCGTGAGCAGTGATGCTATCGGCAGCGCAACGAAGGCTCTGAATTCGTTGACCCATGTGGAAGCGGCGCGCTGGCGCCGGGATTTGAGTACGCTGTTGCGCATCACGCGTATGAATTTGCGGCATCCCTGGCAGGTCGCCTTCGCTATGGGCTCGACGGTCCTGGCGGCAATCCTCCAGTTGCTCATTCCCCAGCTTCTCGGCCGGGCCGTCGACCTGACCCAGACAGCCATCGGGGGCGGTGTCGCGGGGACCGCGGCAGGACAAGCGCTCTGGATCCCGGCTCTCCTGCTGCTCGCCGTCAGCGCGCTACGCGGCCTTTTCACGATGGCGCAGAACTATTTTGCCGAAGCCGTCGGGCATCATGTCGCGTACGAACTGCGGCTCGCCTACTACGACAAGATCCAGCGTCTCAGCTTTTCCTTTCACGACCGGGTCCATTCAGGCGATCTGATCACCATCGGAATGCTCGATCTCCAAGGCGTGCGGATGTATTTTTCCACCGCGCTCGTTCGCGTGCTCCTGCTCAGCATGCTGATCGGGATCGGCGCCTACATGACGATCTCGACCGATCCCATGCTCGGCCTGATCGCGCTGAGCTTCGTGCCTTTTGTCGCCTGGCGCTCATCGGCCACACAGCTTAGGCTGCGCGCCACCTGGCTCGACCTGCATGAGCGGCTTTCGGTACTAAGCCGCGTGATGGAGGAAAATCTCGCAGGCATCCGCGTGGTCCGCGCTTTTGCGGCTCAAGCCTATGAGATGCTAAAGTTCGACGGCGCTTCCAAGAACGCGCTCGACCTCGCCCACGACCGAGTTGACATCTACGTGCCCAGCACGTCGGCGATGACCTTGTCCTTCTTTTTCGCAATGGGATTGGTGCTCTGGATCGGTGGCAGCAGGCTCGTCGCTGGCGAGATCAGCGTCGGAACGGTGGCGACCTTCCTGACCTTCATGACAATCCTGCAAATGCCAGTCCGCCAGATCGGCCTCATGGTCAATGCCTTTGCCCGCGCTTCTAGCTGCGGTTCGCGGCTTTTCGGTCTCCTCGACCAGGAGATCACAATCAGGGATGCTCTCGAGGCCAGACCGCTCGAGATAAGCGACGGCACTCTGCGCTTCCACAATGTCTCGTTTGCGTACCCCAGCGCCGAAAACTGCGCCATTCTGAAGAACCTCAGCTTTGAGGCCCGTAGAGGCGAGACGATCGCGATCGTCGGTCCGCCGG
Source organism: Mesorhizobium sp. M0185 (assembly GCF_040322175.1). Lineage (NCBI taxonomy): Bacteria > Pseudomonadati > Pseudomonadota > Alphaproteobacteria > Hyphomicrobiales > Phyllobacteriaceae > Mesorhizobium > Mesorhizobium sp. M0185. The sequence goes on from NZ_JAMYSY010000042.1 coordinate 47,709, forward strand.
GTTCGGGCAAATCGACGATGGCTCATCTGGTCCCCCGCTTTTACGACGTGACCGGTGGCGCCATCACGCTGGACGGCCAGGACATACGTAATGTCACCCTCGCGACGCTTCGCAAGGCGGTCGCCGTCGTACAGCAGGATGCATTCCTATTCACCACCACGATCGAGAACAACATCGCTTATGGCGATCCCTGGGCGAAGAGACAGCGAATAGAACGCGCTGGCGAATTCGCCCAGCTCCACAACTACATCCTCGGGCTCCCAGCAGGCTACGAGACGGTCGTGGGCGAACGCGGCGTCTCTCTCTCTGGCGGCCAGCGCCAGCGTCTCACGATTGCTCGCACCATGATGCTGCGCCCCTCCGTCGTCGTTTTCGACGACTCAACGGCGGCGATCGATGCCGGCACCGAGCAGCGCATCCGCGCGGCGATGCGGCGCTTCGCCAAGGATCGGGTGACGATCATCATCGCGCACCGGCTGAGTGCGCTTATGCACGCCGATCAGATCCTTTTTGTCGATAACGGCGAAATCGTAGAACGCGGCACGCATCAAGAGCTTTTGGCGAAGCGGGGACGCTACAGGGCCCTTTACGATCTCCAGACGCGCCCGGGTGATGACATTATGACCCAGTATGGGGGCGCCCGCTGATGGCGCAGGGCCGCGCCGGCGAACTCGAAGCCGAACGTGACGACGGCAGACGCCCTCCGCGCGCGGTTGTCGGCTCGCACCGCATCGAGGAGGAGATGTTCGGCCGGGCTTTCGACAAGAGCATCCTCCGGCGCATCTGGACCTTCGTCCGTCCCTATCGGGCCAGGGTAGTCATCACGATTGCAGCAATGCTGATCTTCACCGGGACGCAGCTTCTCATCCCGTTGATCATCCGCTACGCGATCGACCAGGGCATGAACCCGGCAAGGACCGATCGCTCAGCCCAGCTTGCGGCCGTCGGCGCGTTCGTTTTGGCGATTTTGGTCAATTTCGCTGCCGGCTACATGCAGGAAACCGTGGTTGGGAAAGTGGCCGAAACTGTCCTGTTCGACATCCGCCGCGCCATGTTTGGCCATCTGCAGAAGGTGTCGCTCTCCTTCATGGACAAGACCGAGGTCGGACGCCTCATGTCGCGCCTGCAAGGCGACGTCAACTCCATACAGGAATTCCTCGAAACCTCGGTATATTCCGTAGGCGATGTTGCGCTTCTCTTCGGCATCGTTTTCGTAATGCTGTGGCTCGACTTCCGCCTCGGCCTCCTGACGCTCTCGGTTCTGCCGGTCCTGGTGATCGTCCGCATTGTCTGGCTGCCGCGTGCCCGCGCCGCCTTCATGGCTGCACACGAGACTAATTCCGTCGTCAACGGCGCGCTGGCCGAAGCCATTCACGGCGTGCGCACCGTCCAGTCCATGGACCGCCAGCAGGTGAATTTCATCCTTTTTGACGACAAGGCCCATGCCAACCTCAGGACCCACCTGATCGCTGCCAAATATGCACTGGTCATGGTGCCTATCGTCGATGGCCTCACCGGCCTCGCCATGGCCGCCGTTATTGTGGTCGGCGGCTCGATGGTCATGAATGGCCGCATAGATGTGGGCGTATTGGTTGCCTACCTATTTTACATCCAGCGCTTCTTTGACCCGATCCGCTCACTCACCCTGCAATATTCGGTCATGCAGCGCGCCATGGCCTCAGGCAAGCGCCTGACCGATGTGCTCGACGTCAAGATCGATGTTCAGGACAAACCCAATGCCGAGGTGCTTTCGCCCGGAATGGACGGCTCGGTCGAGTTCAGGGACGTCACCTTCGGCTACAATCCGAACCGTTCGGTGCTGAAAAATGTCTCCTTCCGGGTCAATCCCGGCGAGACGGTCGCACTGGTCGGGCCGAGCGGTTCTGGCAAATCGAGCGCGATGGCCCTGGTCCACCGCTTCTATGATGTTCAGCAGGGCCAAGTGCTGGTCGGCGGACATGATGTGCGCGATCTCACCCAGGAATCGCTCGGCCGCCAGGTCGCCATGGTGCTGCAGGAGCCGTTCCTGTTCACCGGGACGGTCTTCGAGAACATTCGATACCACAAGACGGAAGCCACGCGCGACAAGGTGATCGAGGCCGCCAAGGCGGTCGGCGCCCACGACTTCATAATGAGCCTCGCCGACGGGTATGAGACCCAACTTGGCGAACGCGGCGACAACTTATCTCTCGGCCAGCGCCAGCTTATCAGTTTCGCCCGCGCCCTCGTCGCCGACGCCAAGATCCTCGTGCTCGACGAAGCTACCGCCAACATCGACAGCTACACGGAAATGCAGATTCAGAAGGCTCTGATAAAGCTGCTTGAAGGGCGCACTGGCCTCGTCATCGCCCACCGTCTTGCCACGATCCGGGGTGCCGACCGCATCATCGTGCTTCAGAATGGCCAAGTTATTGCGACTGGCAACCACGATCAGCTAATAGCCATGGGCGGCCTGTATTCCAAACTCTACAATCTCAACTACGCCTCCTTTGACGATATTCCAGAACACGATACGACCGTACAAGCCGGCTCCCAGACCTGACGTCTTGGCGGCCTTGTGGTACTGACATTGACTTCGGGCGTGCCGGCGGACACTCAGGCCGCCGCAGACGAGGAAGCAGGCAGCATTCATGCAAAGCACTCGCGCGGATCGTGAAGACCGGCTGCGAACGATTTCCTCCAGCGTCGTTATCCGACCGCGGTGCACGCCGCGACATCGGGCGAACTCGCTCCAGGTGGTGTCGCTCGGCGTAGCAAAGCCGCTCGCGAGCGCGCCCTCAACAGCGCCGTAGCGAGTGACGGCTTTGCTACCGCCGAGCCGCTGATGAAGCTGGATGCGGGAGCCGCCACCGGCGCCGCCCCGGTCGAGAAGAACCTCTTGCGGCGGGCTATGGGCAACGACTAGCGCGAGCGCGACGAGCAGATGCGTGCCGGCATCGTGACGCGCTCGGCCATCATCTCCTTAGGATCGTGCAGTCTCACACCGTGCCCAGATGCCGGCCAACGTACAAACCTGGTAATCTGTGCCGCCGGCTCGTCGTCAGTTTGGCCTCCCTCACGATTTCCCCAATCCCCACCACGTGCACGCTCGAGCAATGTGAGGGAGCGCTGTTACAACGATTTACCTTCGGATCAGACCGCGAATTTCATGGTCAGCCAAGTCGAGCCATGATTTCGGATTGAATGGTCGTCGCGGTGTATAGGGAAGCATCTAGCGGCAGATTCCCAAATGCCAGTTGACAAAGAAGGTAGTTAGCACCTGCCTCTTCCAACTGACTGAGCAGAGCTTCTCGCACAGACGCTGCTGATCCTACCACGCACAATTCACTCTCGACTGCCGCATCGAAGGTCAGCGGCAGGTTGGGTGGAGTGGGGATAGCGTTAAGCTCGTAAAGGAATTGGAAGCTCTTGAGCCATCGTTCGTAAGCAGGTGCCGCGAGCGAATAGGCATGTGTGTCACAACGCCCAACCACGACCATGCGGAGCAATCCAATAAATGGCGCTCGATTGCCCGCGCCAGTGTTGTCCTCTTGATAGGCGCGGAACGCATCAGTAGTTTTGCGAACAGAAGAGGAAGGTCCTACACACGCGATATTTGCTCCATTCGCAGCGGCCCAGGCTGCGGACTCGGGTCGATTGGCGGCGACCCATGTCGGCGGATGTGGACGCTGATGAGGTCTTAGCGTCAAAGGAACGTCATTGAGCTCAAAATGGCGGCCCTGATAGCACAGCGTGCCAACCTTCATGGCATTAACAAGTATTTCAACAAGAATTTCGCTGGCTTCCGCATAGCGGCCCGGCACCGCGTCCGCACCAATCCCGAAGTAACCCAATTCGATCGGGAGAGCACCGCGCCCTATGCCCAGTTCGAGCCTGCCACCGCTCAACTGGTCCAGCATACAGATCTCTTCGAACGCACGCAGCGGATGATAAAGCGCAAGCAGCATCACCAAGGGTCCGAGACGCAGGCGCCGGGTGCGCTGGGCGACGCTCGATAAGAACAGATTCGGCGATGGACCTCTCCCATGGGGGGTACAGTGGTGCTCTGCGAGATGATAGGCATAGAACCCTAGCTGATCGCACGCCTCTGCTAATATCAGGCGATCTTCGTACTGCCGGGCGATATCGAGGCCGTCCTCGTCCAGATGATCGAAGATGCCGAAGGCTAGGTTTGAAGGAAAGACGTTTGTCACTCGATATTGTCCCTGATTTTAAAGAAAAATGTTGTCGTGCTTGGGTGACCAAGCAAGTCTAAAGATAGCAATGTGTGATATCGGATTAGCGTCAGCGTACCGAACGAGCAGAGCCTGACGCTCCCCTGCCCGTGGTGCTTGGTATGTTTAAGCTTCCAACTATATCGCGAGCGGCAGCAAGAAATGCATCCAATTGCTCTTTTGTGCCGATGCTGACGCGGATGCAATGTTCCAAACCATTGTCCGGAAAGTAGGCAACGAGTATCTTTTGCCTTTCCAAGGCTGCTTGCCACCATGAGCCGTCCTGTCCCGCTGGCACACGGGCTAGCAGGAAATTTGCGTGGGAGGGCGTTACGGAAAATCCAAGTTGCGACAGTGCGGCTGTCACTCGCTGTCGTTCATGTCTGATGTGCTTGTGGTTCTCTGCGTAGGCGCCGCGATGCGCAAGCACGCTGATACCAACCGCATGCCCGATCACGTTCATGTTGAAGACGTTCTGGATGTTGCGCAGCCTGCCAATAATCTCAGGGTGACCGAAACCGAAACCGACGCGAATGCCGGCGGCGGCATAGCTCTTCGAAAATGTTCTCAAGATCAGAAGGTTCGAATAACGGTTGATGAGGCGCAGCCCGTGATCGGGTGCAAAGTCGACATAGGCCTCATCAAGGACGACCAGGCGATCCGATTGTGCCACGAGGCGTTCGATATTGCTTATCGAGAGGAATGTTCCGGTCGGATTGTTTGGATTGGCCACCAGAATGAACTTGGCGTCTTTTGCCGGACCGGAAAGCAATTGCTCCATTGGCAGCGAATGAGTTTGACATCCCATCTCGAGAAACTCAGCACCATGCAACATGGCAAGTTTGCGGTTGAACGAAAACCCTGGCGATATCATCGCCACCTTGTCGCCAGGGGCGAGGAAAGCTCTGTAGATGAGTCCGAGCAGTTCAGACGACCCGTTGCCTGCGATGACCTGATCCGTGGATACCCCATAGGTATTGGACGCTGCTTCCCTCAAGCTGATGTTATCGTCGTCCGGATACAGATACTGGCGATTGAGGGCCGCCACTGCACTTTGCATTATGATTGGCGGCAACGGAAACGGGTTCTCATTCGTATTCAGCTTGACAAAACTTTCGTCCGGCGCTGGTCCGTTGGACGGCAGAGCATCTAACTGTCGCGTCCCTTGCGGAAGAGACGAAAGCACAGCTTGCAGTTTTGCATCGGACATATTTTATCTCCGTTTCAGTCGCACAGGGGCATCCGTATGAGCTCGCAACGAGAGCAACATGGCGGACGGATTGACGATGGCAGCGTCGCCTTTCACAAGATGGTCGCAACGCCGGCTGCCACGGGAATTCGGCCAGGCTGTCCTCGGTCGGATCGACTTGACGCGGACGCGGATCTGCATCCCTGCGCGGGCCAAGCCGCTAAGCGGTCTCAGCTAATCCGCCTGAGTCATGCTTTCACAGACGCTTGACCTCGATGCCGTATTTCCTCAGCACGTAGCCAACCTGGCGCGGGGTCAGTCCAAGCAGGCGCGCCGCCTTTGCCTGCACCCAGCCACATCTTTCCATGGCAGCAATGACGCGCTCGGCGTCGGTGGTCCTCGCGCCCAATGAGTGGGTTGCTCCGGCAGGCGGGACTGTGGTGGCGGCCGAACGAGCGGCCGCATCCGGCGGCGTGGCCGGATTCACTGCCTCTGGGAGGATTGGCGCTGGTTGCAGCGCGGCCTTGCCCGATCTGCTCTTCCGCAGCGCCTCGGCAAAGCATTGGTCGTGGGAGCACGCAAAGTCGTTTCTCCCGATTGATCGTCCCTCCGCCAGGATCGTGTTTGGACCGGAGACATCGCGAACAGGTGTGCGAGGACATCGCGAACAGTGCTCCATGCTATCTCTCGACGAGGTTGAGGTCG
>NZ_JAMYSY010000043.1:0-53271 GCF_040322175.1 Mesorhizobium sp. M0185
CACTGCGCGCCGGCCTCGCCTCGTCGGCCGAGGTCGACGAACGCTATGTGCAAAAACAGCTCGGCCATGCCTCCGCGGAGATGACGCGAAATTATCAGCGCCGGCGCGATCGTTTCCGCGTAAATCTCACCAAGGCGTCGGGCTCTGATGCCCCCGTTTTGTCCGCTGGGATGAGGCGGTCAGATCTCAGGCGATAACAATTACCTCATCGAGCACAGCGAGCGCTGTGTCCAGACTATCGGCGGCCGACGCTTCGTAGTCAGGCATGATCATCAACTGCGTTATGGCACGGCCCACAAATTCCGGGTTTAGCTTTTCCAACCGATCCTTGGTCCGGGAGACCTGTTCCGGGAATGCGCGCAGATTGAAGCGAACAAATGACGAGGTCTCTTATCCCCGACACGAATAGCTCGCGACTCATCGGGATTTCCCTTACCGCCATAGGCAGCTTGAGTGGGATAAGCGCAGATCGGCTGGTGCTTGCCGGGGAATGCCTTGCTGCCAGCCGCGAGAGAATCCGGAGCCTTGTCTTGGTTTATCCAGCCCTCGATGGCGGCCAAAGGATCAAAGTCGTCGAAGGCTTGGCCATCGCCGCAGTGGGTCATCCCCGGGATTATGAACATGCGCAAGAAACGGCGAGCCGCTTCCAAATCGCCGCCGCTTGTGACCTCGACGACTTGCTTGTACCAGCGCACCAGATCGTTGGCTGAGAAGACCGGATCGGAAAGTCCCTGAAACAAGAGCAGCTTTCCACCGTGGGCAGCGAAGCTGGCGAGATACGTGCCGGTCGCATCATTGAGCTTGGCCGTATCCGCAACGCGTGCCGGATCCTTGTCGAAGTCGAACTTCAGGGGGTCAAAATTCGGCGCCGGGGGCGTCATGAAGTAGTATTGAAGCGAGCGGGCTCCCAGAACGATGTTATTTGCATCCGACTGGGAAGTGGGGGAATTGCCCAGCTTCCACATTCTCCAGTCCGCGCCCGCAACGCCCGTATCATATGGCCAATCGCTGTAAAGCTTTTCGCCATCGGAGCTTTCCGGACCCGCGAACGCGCGGCTCATGGCCTGCACTTGACCAGCCGTGAGGCAGCGGTCCGTCTTATCGCCTTGGCAGGACAGGACCTTTGGGTCGAACCGGCACTGCTGCCAGGCGTTGATGACGCCATCCTCAATGCCATCGCGGGCATCACAGGCAGCGAGAACCGCCTTGGCGACGATGTTCAGATCCTGCTGGGAGAAGGCGCGGGATAGAATGGGATGGCCGGCCTCATCCTTGGGAGCGATGCTCATGTACTGGCGAGTATCCCAGGCTTCGGCAATGTTGGCGGCACTGAGACGAAAACCCGGGCTACCTGCAACAATGCCGTCGAACTCGAGCGGATATCGCTGAGCCGCTATCAACGCCTCACGACCGCCATTCGAGCATCCCATGAACACCGACTTTTTCGGAGCCGCCCCATAGAACTTGGCAATCACCTGCTTCGAGACCGAAGTGACTTTGCCAATGGAGGCGTACGCAAAATCAATGCGTGCGGCTTGATCGACCCCGAAAGCCGGATCGGGGCTTGGGTGCCCGCCATCCATGCTTACAACAGCGTAGCCGCGCAAGAGCCCGGGAGCCGCGGTCGAGTTCCGGCAAGGAATGGTCCCGACGGCCGGCGCCAGGAAGCCATCAACTGCGCCGCCGCCCTGGAAAAGGAACATGTCGTTCCAGGTCGTCGGAAGACGCACCTCAAACCGGGTGCCATATGATTGACCATCGACCCCCTGGCGTTTCCCGATAACACCTCGGACAAGGCAGTGCCCGCCCACTTTTACCGCCTGAGGCGAGGCGCCGGTGAATGCAGTGAAGGGATCTGCGGGGATCTCCTGCGGCTTTTGAAGGCTAGCCTCGGTAAAGATCACGCTTGGAATTTTGAGCTTGGCGATGGACCGGCACGCCTGATCCGACGCCTCTGCCGCCAGTGCAGGCGCACATACACATATGATCGCCAAGATCAGTGCCAGCGTGCACCCGCGGTCCCGCAGCTTGAGCTCGTTAGCCAAGAACATACCCATCCTCCCTGGATGCGCCCGATAGCCCGAAAGCTGATCGCATTGGTAGCTAGTTGTGAGCTTTCAGTAGGTTGTCCATCCGGTCCGAACCGGGAAAGCTGAGATTGTCGAACCTTCAGTGACTCCAGGGGGACCGGATGAACATCCATAAGAATACCGGTCTGACGCCGCTCGGTCGAGAGCGGATTTTTTGCGCCTGGGCGCGCCGGCAGCACCTCGAGGTGTTGCCGCCTGATCCGCAGACCGTCGGCCTCTACATCACGGCCTGTGCATCCAGAAAGGTTACAGGAGACAAGAAACCAAACTCTGTGGCGACGATCGAGCGCCGTCTCTCCTCCCTGGCGTGGAATTATACGCAGCGTGGCGAGCCGCTCGATCGAAAGGACCGCCATATCGCCACCGTGCCCGCCGGCATCCGTAACAGCCACGCAAAACCGTCTGTGCAGAATGAGGCCATACTTCCCGAAGACCTGATCGCCATGCTGGAGACGGTGCTCCGCAAGACCCATCAGGTCGCCCCAGGCCAGAGCAACCGGCTCGTCCCCGGGGAGGACGAAACGGTCGACCACTCCGCTTGTTCGACTTGTGTTCGGGCGACTATCCCGGCTTCTATGCATCGCGCTTCGGCGCGGCGAGCTTTGTCCAACGCGCCAAGCCTTTGAACCGAATCGCTGTAGACGGAAGTCGCGGCGAGCTTCGCGTTGTTGATCGGAGAATCGAACCAGGCGTCGTATCCGCGGTATCCACCCCATCGTCTGTCGCGCAATCTGTTGGCGAGCGCGTCCTCAGCCGTTCGATCGCGGCCGTCTTTGCCGCAAACTATTATATGGCGGCCGCCGATGCCATTCGGGCGCGCAATATCTCAGGGGTTGAAGGATCGTCGATCAGTTTTCCGATGTCTTGGCGGGCCGCGATGATCTGCACATGACCCTGCAAAGATTGCGCGTAGTAGGAAATACTGGTGCAACTGGTCACCCCAGGCGTCAGGATAATCGTAGAACCAATCGAACGAATGCACGCATCGCGGTTTGCCTACAGCACTGCTCTCCTGTCCCGATAGCGCAAATTCGCGGTTACCTCCGGCCACGAACAGTCGGACCAATTTTATTTGTAGGTTAGACCTTCGTCCTCGGCAAGATTGGCCAAGCGATGACTCGCTGCTGAATTGCCGGCCCGCGCGTGATGAGCGCGAAGGCGTCAGGTGCCCCCGCCGTCAAGACTCAAGCCGCAACGCAATCAGGCGGGAGTGCCTTCCGCTAGGTGGGGATGGACTGGCCGCCGAAGTCAGAAGCAGCAAGCCTGGAGCATAATGGAAGACCTCGACCATGTGAAGCAGGCCGTGAAGGGCGACCTAGCCTATTTGCAGCCACCTGCTCAAAGCCGCGACATGAAGCCAGCCGCCAGCCTGCTACTCGACAGCAACCGTTCAGCTTGCTGCCGCCGACCGCTTGAAAACGATGGTCACCTTCGTCCCTTTGTTGGCGCTGGACTCGACGGCTAGCTGCGCCTTGGCGTTCTCGGTCAGCGATCGCGCGATCAGCGCTCCGAGCTTGCCTGGTTTGGGCCACACCTCGCCTTCCGGCAGGCCGATTCCGTCGTCCGCCACTATAACCCGGCAGCCGTCGCCATCGACGACGCTGTGCAGTGTTATCGTGCCGCCATCGCGGCCCCGGAACGCATGCTTTAGTGAATTGGTCAGCAATTCGTTTACGACCAGCCCGGCCGGCATGGCGACGTTTATTGACACGGGATATGTATCCACCTTCATATCCAGCCGGATTCCCTCGACCGCATGCGAGCTCATGACCGCGGACGCGATCTGGCTGAGATACACACCAAGGTCGACCTCCTCCTTCGGCTCGTCGGCAGTTAGCGTCTGGTAGAGGATCGCCAGAGCGTCGACGCGACCGGCGAGCCGCTCAAACCGTCTCCGGTCGGCCTCGGTCGCGTTGCGGCTTTCCAGCCGGATCAGCGCGGTGATCATCTGCAGGTTGTTCTTCACCCGGTGCTGCAGTTCGCGCAGCAGCGTGTCTTTCTCGCTAACACGCTCCTCCGCCGAGCGCTCATCTCCCGCCTCGCCATGGGCGGATACGTCGACCAGGGCCACCAGTCGGAAGCACACCTTGCCGTTGTCGTCTTCGATCACGTTCGAATAAACGTCGACGATCGCGGGTTTGTCCTCTCCGCGCTCCAGCTTGAAGGTGCCGACCAAATCGGTTCCCTCGACCACGGCCTCGGCTAGCGGCCTGTCCTTTTGCTGATGGAGGCCCGTGCCTAAAAGGGCCGCCCAGTTTTCTTGGGTGAGCCTGGCGGACGTCAGGCCTGACAATTTCTCGAATTCCGGATTGGCGTAGACCACGCGCTCTTCACCGGCAAGGTCCGAAACGGCTATGGCGATCGGCACCTGGTCGAGGAATTTCTTGAACTGTTCGCTTTCCAGTGCGGTTGCAAGGTCAGGTGTATCAAGCAACTGCTCGACCGCCTCAGCCTTCTCTGAATCCGATGTCATTTGCGCGCCTGTTTTGTGCGGATATTATCAACAATGCGGCGAGCCTGCCATCGCCAAAACTGGAGCTGCATCTCACATTTCGCATCACGCATCTGACAACAAGCTCTGCATCGCGTAACGGCCGCACGTCCAGCATTGCGACCGGCCGAAGGAGAGCGGCAAGGATCGGCTAGAATCCAGGTGCCTGGAATGTCGAAGCGACCGGTCAAGTGGGTACGCTGCGGAAGATCGATAGAGCAGGCATTCAAGGAGAATGAGTTCGCGTGCCGGCCTCGGCGATACGTGCCGACACTGTCAACCTCATGACCGCATGCGGGCTGAAAGAGCAGCGCTTCGCTCCAGCGGTAATTCAGGCCGCTAGCTGCCTAACTGCGGCAAGCCCATCGATCGTGTATGTTGGACGCTATTGCCGATGCCTAAATATCGAACCCGTCATGGCAATCGTTGTGACGGGAAGCGCTCGCTTATGGGCTGTGCTGGAATGCGCATGAAGTATACGCCTGTGCGCCGCTTCGTTGATCTCTTGGCCTTCGAGGAAGTCGTCAATCTCATCGTATGTGAGACCGGGACGAGGTTCTCCAGGTCGGCGGTCGGGATCTTTTCAACAAGATCAGACGGAGCGCCCAGATACACTGCCAAGGCGCGAACTCTGCGCTTGTTCAGCCCGGAAAGAGGAAGAATGTCTGCGGCACCATCGCCGAACTTGGTGAAGAAGCCCATCAAGGCCTCGGCTGCTTCGAAGCGACTTCTGAAAAAGAAGTGTGGGTTTGCTCTCATACCCTTTGCTGAAAAATGTTGTCATAGAGCGCATGGAATGCCACGCGCTTCGAAGCGGAGTAGCCATCCGGGAAGCCTGAAGCCCCTTTGAAGCGCATGTCCGGCAGCTATTCATAGCGTGGATGACTTTGATCGAAACAAACGATTTCATAACTCTTCGGAAATCTTGCATGGACAACAGCACGTCCGCACCGGTCACCCATCCAAAGGAGAAAATCTTCCATGCGCCCTGACGTGCAGTGGAGGTCGTGCCGAGAAGTGAGTTGCAACTGGCCGATCATGTCGGCGGTTCGACGCTAGTCGTCCCCAATGTTCCTGAGCTGCGAAGTCTTGCAGGCGAGCCAGCTGCCCAGCGCGATTCTGCTTGTGGCGGGCTTTTTGCCGCAGGCAGTCCGCTCGTTTGGGCAGCGGATTGGAGACCCGGCCGGCAGCGCTACCATACAACATCAGCGCACTTTACATCTACGCGGTATTGCCGGGCTTCCAGTCGGTGCCATGTTTGGCCGACGAATGACGCGATGCGGCCTCCTGCACAAGCGAAGGCGTTATCGGATGTGCGACCGGGAAGCAGGCGGACAGTGCAGCACATGTCAGTCGCCTGTGCGACGGTCTTTCGGGGAATGAAATCGGGCCAGTTCACGGCGCGGCATTATTCGTCAGCAGCCGCCCCTTCGCAAGGATATAGGCAGCCCGCGTCACAAGTTCGTGCTGCAGATGAAAACGGCATCGCCGGCATGCAAGTCAGCAGCCGCTCAAGATTCGATGATCCAGCCAAGCTCTCGGCGTCATGGAACGGCAGGCGCCACGATCGAAGCATCTCATGTTGATTCAGGCGGACCCTTATGAGGCGTTCTTTGATGCCGGTGATGCCTGACAGGCGGTTGCAGCTGCAAGCGACAACGCGGCCTATTTAGTTGGAAACGGTCTGAGGCAGGCCAATTTGGCTTGCCCGTCACTATGTGGAGAAAGAAATGCTGTGTCTAGGAATTAGCGGCGGACTTGACCAAGTCCATGAAAACCGATTCGAGCTTCGGAACGCCTTTATGCACGATGGCGCCGCGGTGCTCGTCCGAGACGGACGGGTGATAGCAGCCGTCGAAGAGGAACGCCTCAATCGGATGAAACACTCCAACAAGCTCCCAATTCGTTCGATTCAATACTGTCTGTCAGCGGCGGGGGTTCAGCTCAACGACATTGATCGTGTCGCGCTCTACGCCAGCGAGCCCTATGCCAACGCCATGCTTGAAGGTATGTCCGCATCCCACCCGGACATTCTCTCCATTCCGTTGGATGCTAAAACGTTGGTGCAGGATCTGTTAACGCGTGAGTTCGGCACTAAGTTGGACAGTTCGCGTATTTCATTCGTAAGTCATCATCAGGCGCACGCCGTGAGCGCCTTTGCAATGTCGGGCTTCGAACAAAGTCTCATTCTAGCGATTGATGGCTCTGGTGATTTCCTATCGGGCCTCTTGGCGGTAGGGTCTGGCACAGAAATTACGCAACTCGAGGCTTTCCCCGAGAACAATTCTCTTGGGCTGTTTTATCTCGAGACGATCCGCTATCTCGGCTACGGCTTGTTCGACGAGTATAAGGTAATGGGACTCGCGCCCTACGGCGACCCCGCTCCCTATCGCGAGCTCTTCGAGCAGTTCTACGAGCTCTCCGCCAACGGCGGTGGCTACCGTGTTCACCTCGACCGCATCGGTCCGGCGTTGCTCCGCAATATCGAGGTCAGGCGAAAGGGAATGCCCTTCACCCAGCAGCATCGAGATGTGAGTGCGTCACTGCAGGAAGCGCTTGAGCGGATCGTGTTCCACATTCTCCGGCATCACCGTGAGGCCACCGGCATGAAGCGGTTGTGCCTGGCGGGGGGGGTGGCCCACAACTGCACGATGAACGGTAAGCTGCTGTATTCAGGGCTTTTCGAAGACATTTTCGTGCAACCCGCGTCTCACGACGCTGGCTGCGCATTGGGAGCTGCGCTGATAGTCTCTAACGAGATGGGCCGCCCCGCGCCGTGTGAGCGACTGCAGGAGGTCTATTGGGGTCCTGATCTCGGGAGCGAGCGCGCCGTGCAACAGGAACTGAATGCATGGGCCGGACATCTCGAGGTTGAACGCTCTGATGACGTGGCAAGCAGTGCAGCCGACTGGATCGCCAACGGCGCCGTGATCGGCTGGGTGCAGGGTCGTTCGGAGTTTGGGCCACGTGCGCTGGGCAACCGCAGCATTCTTGCCGACCCTCGGCCCGCCGCAAACAAGGACCGGATCAATGCGATGGTCAAGAAGCGCGAAGGCTATCGGCCCTTCGCGCCATCTGTGCTGGAGGAGGATGCGAGCGAATTTTTCGACCTCCCGGACGGTAGGCACGAATTTCCATTCATGAATTTCGTCGTTCGCGTGCGTGACTCAAAGCGCGCCTTGCTCGGTGCCATCACGCACGTCGACGGTACCGCTCGCCTGCAAACAGTATCGCGCAACGCCAATCCCGCGTACTGGGAGGTCATCAATGCGTTCAAGAAGCGCACAGGCACTCCAATTCTGCTCAATACGTCCTTTAACAACAATGCCGAACCGATCGTGGATTCGGTTGCAGACGCGATTGCCACCTTTCTGACGACAGAGCTGGATGGACTTGTGGTCGGGCCCTTCCTGGTAAAAAAGCGGGCTGCAACGCTGCAGGATTGGACTGCGCTTGCGGTTTCGTTGCCGCCCTATGTGTCCCTCCATCAAACCCGCGCTTACAAAGCGCCAGATCGTCGGGAGACTCACTGCGAGATCAGCACGACCCACTTCAGCAGTGACAGTGTACGAATTTCACACGACTTGTTTAATCTGCTGATGCGGATTGAGGGCGAAGCCGTGTTGGGAGATCTCCTCAATACAATTGCGCCGGATCAGGCTAAGCGTGAAGCTCTGATGGAGGGCCTGCGACGGCTGTGGGAGCAGCGCCTCGTTCGATTGCATCCCTCACAAGCTGCTCGCATGGATCAAGACTGCGATCAAACGCTGGACCAGCATAACAGGCTCTCAGCGTGATAGAGGTGCCGCTATCCAAGCTCGGCGAATAATGGTGTTCATCGATGCCGCCTGCCACCTCACCGCTGGCAGGCAGTCGACTTCATCACAGGGTTGATTCGTCCACTTCACCTTGGACGACCGGACGCGCAGAAAAAAGCGGCTGCTGCGGGTCCTTGCTAGCGACCGTGATGCGGGACCACAGCGACAGGGCGTGCCCGAGACGGTCAATGCGGCCGGCGGTGTCGTCGCCGGCGGCGACGGTCACATTCAGGATCAGCATCGACCAAAGAGCGAGGCCACTGCCGTTATGCTCCGAGATCTGGGGACGGCGGCTTGGCGATCACGGTCTACTCGGCGTTGCCGAACTCACTGCATGCGAGACCGTGACGAAGCCCTTCACATTGCGGGTCGGGACATAGCTGGCTTTCTTGGCGCGCTACCATCGCTAGAGATGCAGACTTCGCCCAACAGCTCCTGCTGGAGCGCGGCTTGGATCTGATGGCAGAATTCTTGCGGAGACGCGGACAAAGTGGGGAGCACTCCAACCTACACACGCGTCACTGGGCTATCAGTGTTGACCGTATAATCTTCGGAATGGCAATGGCATATTTTACAAAGCACGACGGCAATCAAATTATATACCGCAGCTGGGAAGAGCCGGAACAGTCAAGCGCAAGGATGAGAATTTTGGTCCTCAAGCTTGATCATGTCGGCGACTTTTGGATGTCTCTAGGGCCTCTAAAGGACCTTCGTCAGCGTTTTGCGCATGCCCACATCACGCTGGTGGTGGGAAGCTGGAACATCGCTACTGCAAAACAGTTCGACCTCGCCGACGATCACGTTGCTTTTGACTTTTTTCCTCGCAACCCAAAAGTCAAAACGCGCAAAGAAGCCGCGGACATAAGGCCGCTGCTGACCGGCGAGTTTGATCTTGCCATTGATATGCGTGTTCCGGAAGAAACAAGGCCGATCTTGCTTGAAGTTCCCGCCAGGCACCGTGCGGCGATAGTTGATCCGTACAGCATGCATCAGATCGATATTGCGATAGCGCCATTCAATCTGAAACTGCGCAGAACCATTTTCTACAAGCTGGTCCAAAAAATAGGGCTTGCTAACAAAATCCCCCGTAGATGGCTTGATTGGTTCATTGACCGTAAGCAGGTGCGTCTCCAGCATGTGTCAGAAATCCTCCTCTTTCTGGTCGCAAAGGCAGCTGCCTATTTCGAAAGCGGAGCGGGTCACCCACAGAATTCGACTACAGGCAATGCCCCGATTGTCGTGGCTCCGTTCTCCAATTCCAGCCTGCGAGATTGGCCGATTGAAAGTTTTGGCAAAGTTGTCGCTGCTCTTTCGACCCGTGGTGAGGTGGTCCTCGTTGGCCGTGGCGAATGCCTGGAAGCGCTTGAGGAGGTTGCGAAGATAGCTAGGGAACGTGGGGCCGCGAACATTCGGACGGCTGTCGACTTGTCAGAATTGGAATTCAATTGTCTCGTGAATTCGGCCGCGCTCGTCGTTTCGAACAATTCAGGCACCGGCCATGTCGCTGCCCAGCTTGGCCGCCCTACTATCGGCATTTTCACGGCGTCACATCTACCGGAGATTTGGGGGTTTCGAGGTCCCTTGGTCAGCATGCTTATGAGTGTTATTGAATGTCGCGGATGTGGTCTGGACCAAGTGCGGCATTGTCCGGTCAAAGTCCGATGCAAGTTCGACATCACGCCGGATCTCGTGATTGCCGAGGTAAACGCCTTGATGAATCATTGTAAGGGTACGGCACAAGCTTAGTGGCTCGCGGTCACCACAACCGCGATTGCCAAGCCCTTGTCGCTGATTCAATCGCTACAATCATCTAAAGGCCGAAATTCAGAATCGAATCGACTTGTTCGAAGGACCGCAGTGGCGATGTCACATTGGCCGACAGGTGGCATAGAGCGGCGCCTGAGAATGAAAGTGCCGCCGCCCAGCCTTCATAGCCGTTCCTCCTTTGTGGCGTGACGGCCCGAAAGTCGCCATCGCGTCAGATGTTCATCAGGTTCGGGATAGCCGGGGCTCGTCCGGCGACAGTCATGGCAGCGACTTCGCTTCTGGACCCGCTCATCCGGCCGCCAAAAACAAATGCGCTTTCTAAGCCGTAATTGATCCGCCGGAGCTGACCAAAGCCACCTTGCTCTGGGTTGCGGCAATGGCGACTGGGGCGAGAAGCCGAGAAGAACCGATGCGGCGAGAAATCCTGAGACCATCCGCCACGAGACGTCGCCAGGGAACGCAGTATTGCGTTCCGCGTTACACTAACGTATATACGTCCGCAGCACAGGAGCGCGCCATGGCCACCACACCCACCAGGAAGGAAGCACCCGTCTCGATGCGGTTTCGCGACGATGATCTCACCATCATCGACCGCGGCGCGGAGCTGCTCGGCCTGTCGCGCACGGAGTTCATGCGGCGCGCCGCGCTGCACGAGGCGCAGGCGGCCATCCTCAACGAAACCGTCATCCGCGTGTCCCCGGAAGCCTATGACGCCTTCATGCAGGCGATCTCAGCCCCGGCCGCTGCGCCCCCGGCGAAGGCGGCCGAGCGGCTGCGTCGGTCCCCGCCCTGGGACCGCTAGGTGGCGCTTTCAGGCATCGAACTCCTCGACCACGCACACCGCCTCGACAGCTTCGATTGCGGCAAGCCGGCGCTCCATGCTTGGCTGGCCGGCTTCGCGCGAACGAACCAGGCCCGCGGGTTTACTCGCGTTTTGATCGTTCACGACGAGGGAACAGTCGTCGGCTATTACGGCCTCGCGCCGGGCGTGATCCAGCCAAATAGCGCACCGCGCGCCATCCGCACCGGACGCCCGCCCGATCCGATCCCCTGCCTGCTGATCGGACAACTCGCCGTCGACCACCGCTATGCCGGACAAGGCGTCGGTAGCGGCTTGGTCAAGGACGCGCTGTATCGCTGCGTCGCCGGCGCCGACATCGTCGGCGGCCGCGCGGTGGTGGTGCGGGCGATCGACGCCGAGGCAGAGCGCTACTGGCAGAGCTGGGGCTTCATTCCCGCGCGGGACAATCCGTCGGTGCTCATGCGCTCGATCCAGGACGTGAGCCTCTGGCTGGCCGACAAAGGCCACTAGCTCCGCGCGCGTAGCGCCTCCGGAAGCGGCAGGTCTGCGCGCCGGCCTGCCGCCGACCGGGCTCTAGTTGCGGCGTCCCGCCGCTCCCCGAGCCGGCTTCGCCGTCTCGGCCTTCGGGTGACGATCCCTCACGCAGGGCCAGAGGGAGACGGCGGTCAGAGCGAGGGAGCCCTGGAGAGAAGGGAAAGTCATAATGTCGATGATATTCATAGGTGGTTCACGCGAGATATTTGAGCTGCCGGAACCTGCCATCGCTCGGATCCGCCCAATCGTTGTTGCCGTGCACGGCGTGCTGATTGGCGACGCGTCTGGAGCCGATGCCGAGGCGCAGGGCCTGCTCGCGGGCTACGGCTACAAACATGTCGGGGTCTTCCATGCGGCCAAGGAACCCCGCAATGATCTGGGCGACTGGGCTGCCTACCGGGTCCCGTCTCCTGAGGGCGCTAGAGGATACTGGATCCACGCCGCCAAAGACCGGGAGATGGCGCGCGCCGATTTTGGGATGATAGTCTGGGACGGCGCGTCACCCGGCACGGCCGTCAACGTGCTTCGGCTCGCCATGGCGAACAAGCCGAGGTCATCTACGATCTGGCCAGGGGCAGCATGGCGACTACGCACCATGTCGGAGACTGGTGCGCCATTGCTCCGCGATGCCGGTCCAGACATTCGGCGCGCCAAGCCGAAGCCCGCATGACGCCAGGCGAGCGCCTGGCGTTGCCGGGATGATGTACGCGCGGTCCCGGCGGGTCCAACGTGATAGGCTTGATCCGGCCCCGCGCCCCCAACTCCACTTGTATGAACGGCCGGGGCCGGCCCTTTTCGAAACCGGCTCACCGCCGCGTGGCGTTGTGCAGGATGATTGTCTTGACCCGTCTCGCATCTGAAGCGGGTGCAAGCCTGCCGCACATGCCGCTGCTTGGTCATCCAACCTGGCTGCGAGGCATCGCTACCGTGGGGCGTGGCGTTCGCTGCCAGTCGGCTCCGATCTCCAAACCGCTGTGCCGCCATACCGAACACGCAAGGCGGTTTAACCGCCAGGCTGCTGTTCAAGGTATTAACGACTCAAGCGGCATGACCGGAGAGGCTGGCGGGGTAAGCAGCTTCCATCGATCCGGCGGCATTGCGAATGTGGCTGGCGATGGCGGCCTGAGTTCTTGTCCATCTGCCGCATAGCGGGTGGTCAGATGCTGGTCGCGTTTCCGGCGAGCCGAAGCATTTGTCTCTCAAGGTCACCCGTTGGAAATCCAGCACCAGCGGCTTGTCGGGACAAGATAGTTGCTATTGGGATTTGGCCGCCGCAACCGCGAGCATCGCTTCTCCCATCCCATTGACGCCTCGGGCATTCAGCATTTCACCAGCGTTCTGAATGTCGCGCACCTCTTTGTTCTGGCTGAGTTTTGATTTACCAACCAGGCTGGTGATCTCGATTTCCAGGGCGACGATCGCCTTCACCATCGTGTCAATGAAGTCCTTCGGCGCGTCGCCCATCTTCCACGGGGCAGGCTGCGAGGCTTCATGCATGTGAGTGAGCTTCGCCACGTTACGGCGCACATAGCGCTCATCATCCCGGACAGTGATGCGTCCGTGGGCTTGGACGACGAGATAGTTCCACGTCGGCACCTGGTTATGGAATTCATGCTTGCTTGGATACCAGTTCGGCGAGATGTAAGCGTCAGACCGTCGAGCTCGTCCCGGACCGCGTGGCGCTACGGCGTCACCTCCAGCCCGGCGAGAAAGTCGTCATTGTCCGTGAGGGTGACCGCCGCCTCTATGGTGAGAATATTGATCGCCGGCAACTTATGGCGCCTGCCGACCTCAAATTCGTTGAAGTCGTGCGCCGGCGTGATCTTGACCGCGCCGCTGCCTTTCTCCGGATCAGAATACTCGTCCGCCACCACCGCGATCCTGCGGCCGACGATCGGCAGAGGATGAGGTTCTTGCCGACAAGATGCCGGAAACGCTCGTCGTCGGGATGCACCGCCGACCGCCATATCGCCCAGCATCGTCTCCGGGCGGGTCGTCGCCACGGTGATGAAGGTTTTAGGATTTTCCGGATCCAAAACCTCGCCCTCGACGGGGTAGCGGAAATGCCAGAGATTACCGTTGACCTCCTGCTGTTCGACCTCAAGGTCGGAAATCGCAGCTTCCGTCCCAGTTCACAACGCGCTTGTCCTTGTAGATCAGGCCTTCCTTGTAGAGGGTGACAAACACTTCGAGCACCGCCCTGGACAGGCCCTCGTCCATGGTGAAACGCTCCCGGCTCCAGTCGGCGGAGGCGCCCAGCCGCTTCAACTGGTTGAGGATCGCGCCGCCGGTCTCGATGAGCTCATCGCGCGTCAGGTCGCGGCGGTGGATCTGCTTCTCCATCAGCTGGCGCTCGACCACCATCTGTGTGGCGATCCCGGCATGATCCATGCCCGGCTGCCAAAAGACATTCTTGCCGCGCATGCGCTCGAAGCGCACCAGAATGTCCTGCAGCGTGTTGTTGAGCGCATGGCCCATATGCAGCGAGCCGGTGACGTTCGGTGGCGGGATGACGATGGTGAAGGCTTCCGCGCCCTCCTCGGCGCCTGCGCCGGCACGAAACGTCTTTTACAAGCGTATTATGTTTTTTTGCGCATAGACCAACGAGTTGAACGGCGGCCCCATGAATCGCCGATGTGTAGGTCGGGCAAAGGCGCCCACCAGCTCGTACTTGTCAAGACGATGCCACCCTTGATCTTGCACCCGCCTCCGATACCAGCGATGCACTGCGTCGTATGCTCATGCCTGTCAGGATGGGATGGGCGCTGCTAGCACCGTGGCAGTTTGACAACCCGGCCATCGGGGCGGTAGCACCGTCCAAGGCCAAGAGTCGCAGGGCAGACCGCACCCCATCGGGCTGCGCGACCCAGACCAGCTGACGCCCAACTGGCACACTCATCGCGCATCAGCACCGTGGATGCGACATCTACTTTGTTGCGAGCGCGATGTCGGAACTTGGTTGTGACGCAGCTGTGCGTAAGCGCACCGCTGTCAGCAAGTAAGTGAGTGAAAGAACTACGTGGTGGAGGTGAGAAGTCATGCGGCGTCAAGATTCCCCGCCCTTTGCGGCAAACACACTGATCCCTCTTCAGAATCCGGTCTTTCGTTCGATCTGGACAGCCACGCAGATATCCAGCCTTGGCTGGCTGGTGCAGAGCGTGGCTATAAGCTGGCTTATGGCAACGATTTCAGCCTCCGATCTGATGGTTGCGCTCGTGCAGGCTGCATCGACACTGCCCGCCTTCTTCTTGTCGATCCTTGCTGGAGCGATTGCAGACAGCTTCAGCCGCCGCGGCGTGATGCTTGCCGGACATTGCCTGATCGCACTGGCATCCACGGCGCTGGCTCTCTCTGTTGGACTGGGCTTTGTCAGTCCATGGCTGATCTTGGGACTGTGTTTCTTGGCGGGATGCGGCTTTGCCTTGAATGATCCAGCCTGGCACGCCTCGGTCGGCGACATCCTGGAAAAGCGCGACATACCCGCTGCAGTGACGCTGATGTCGGTGGGGTACAACGTGGTTCGGAGCATAGGACCGGCGCTGGGCGGTGTAATTTTGGCTTTGCTGGGCCCCCTTACGGCTTTCGCCTTCGCTGCGCTGACCGACCTGGTCCCGTTGAGCGCTGTGCTGCGCTCCAAGTGGCAAGTTCGCTCTTCGCCTCTTCCGCGCGAGCGGATGACGACGGCCATTCATGATGGCATGCGCTTCACGGCAATCTCCTCTGAGATCAGAGTGGCGATCGTGCGCGCAACCCTGTTCGGGCTGTCAAGCATCTCGATCCTTGCTCTGCTCCCCCTCGTGGTTCGCGACCAACTGGCGGGCGGGCCAATTGTTTACGGCGTCCTGTTAGCCGGCTTCGGCACAGGCGCCTTCATCGCGGGCATTGGCAATAGCTACTTGCGACGCATCACGTCCCAAAATCGATTGATCACGCTCGCGTCCGTTGCTTGCGCAACGTGTTGCCTTTTACTGGCTCTCACATCATCGGTGGCCGTAGCAGCGATCGCGCTTGCAATCGCTGGCGCAGGCTGGGTTGTCACCTGGACCGGAACCGACGTGTGTGTGCAGTTGGCAAGCCCAAGGTGGGTCGTTGGTCGCACCCTGTCGATCTATTACGCCCTGACCTACGGCGGCATGGCAGCGGGCAGCTGGATCTGGGGTGCTGTCGCGCAGTACTATTCCCTGACGTGGGCTTTGGAAGGTGCTGCAGCGGCGCTGTTGCTGGTTGCAGCTGTGGGAAAGCTATTGCCGGTACGGCTATGGGAGGAATCGGATCAAGGGGCCTTCGACTTCAGGCCACCAGAACTGGCCCTCGATTTGAAGCCCAGGAGCGGCCCGATCGTGATCAAGGTGGAGTACTCGATACCCGAGGAGAATATCGAGGAATTTCTGAGCTGCATGCGCGAAAGGCGGCGCGTTCAGAGCCGTGCCGGTGCGCGGGACTGGACCCTCCAGCGCGATCTTCAGAACTCGACTCTTTGGACCGAGACATTCCGCACGCCGACATGGACGGACTATCTTCGTCTAAACCATCGGCTAACGGTGACTGACAGGGAGGTAGGCGAGCGCCTTGCCGCTCTGCAGGTCGGTGATTCTCCTCCTCGTCTCTCACTTTCGATCGAGCGGTCGACAAGCCCCGCCCCCGGCAGCCAAGTCCAGCCCGTGCCCTTTGTATCGCGCCCGTAAGGAAACCAGTAACTTTTCTGGGTTGGGACACGGGAATGGCCGAGACCTACTCCATCTTTCATCGGGACTGCCCGGATTGCCATACGTTGCGGCCGGTTAGGCGAGCATGAGGATTTGTGTGGCAGGTACGTCCACCACGGGCCTATGTCCAGCCCCACCGCCTCTGACATCAGATCGGCTTGGGCACGGGTTCAGGTCGCCTGTCCCCCTGCATCGTGGCGAGCAGCGGGGAGCAAGGGGGGCGGAGGGGTCGTAGGAGCACCAGCATAGCGCCGCCGTCAGGCGCGATGCGGACCGACAGCCTCGAGAAGGGCGCTGATTGATCGATCGAAACTGAATCGGCTCATTTTATCAGCTGAAATATTCCATGAATTTTTCACGATGCTTCAGCGCGCGCTTGGATTTTCTGCATTTAGCTGCAGCGAAGGTCCCGGTGATGCGGTGGAAGCACACCCGGGGTATCTTGGACTTATTTGATGCGGCCATCCAGGACTGCTGCATTGCCACAGCAGTGGTCACAACCTGCTAGGCGGGCTTCTGGAGATGAACGCGACGATCGGTCAGAAGCGCTTCTATTGGCTGCGGTCGGCGCCAGACGGTCGCGGAGCTTCAAATCTGATCGGGCTCCCGAGCAAATTGCCGTCCTACGAGCATTCGGGACCGATCCCGGCCTACAGGCACGCCTTACTTCGGGCGGCGGATCAAGTGATCCGCGAGGGGAATGCCACGCCGGCATGGCTCGCCAATGACTTCGATGCCAACTGTCGGCAGTCACATCATAAATTTAAGCATAGCTCCGCGACACATATCCAAGCTCGCGCACAATCCTGCGAATTGTCATCGCTGTGACAACAATCGCCGCACCAAGCAAAGTGGCGACCCCAATTCTGCTCGTGAGATCCCAAAGTTCTCCGAACCGTATTAGATCCATGAAGCGAAACACGGCACCCTGAAGCAGGTAAAGCAGCAGTGTGCTCTGACCAAGCTCCACCGCGACAAAGTGAGCTACGCGAGTTGAATAGCCAACTCTCCAGCATAGGAATATAAGCTGCATCGCCACTGCAGAACTTGCTACCGAGCCATCGAACATCAGCAACACTTGTTTGGCCGACTGTGCATCGTAGATCAAAACGAGATTGTTGTAGACGTACGTCTCCTTTCCCCAAACAAGAAAGCACATGAACGCAGCCATCGAAAGTAACACCACAAAAATAGCCTTATGGCGCCTGATGCTAGCTGCCTGCCATCCGATTGGCTGCGCAAACAAGAACCCCAAACAAAAGAACGGGTATGTGTATCGTACCAACGGGGTTATTGACCACGGGACGGGCGCGAATGCGATCGCAATTGCAGATGCGCCTATGATCCACACCGACGAGCCATTGAAAGTCGTGAGCAACTTAATAAGGACGAAGGACGCGAAAGCTGCCCAGATGAACCAGTATGTGCCAATGAACTCCCTAAGGAAATCCAACATTCCGCCGCTTAAACTGGTCGTTGAAGACATCAAGGCGGCCTTCGAAAGCCAAATCAAAGCACACCAAAACATGGGCAACACAAGCTGCCTTGCTCGATCAATGACACCTTGAGGGAACGATTTGCGCAGAATCGCTCCCGAAGAAAGATATCCACTTATTGCCATAAACAGAGGCATGTGAAACATGTATATCGACTTAAAATAGGGGGAAAGCCAAAAGTCGTCAGTACCTCGATAAATAACATATTGTAACAAATGCCCAATTATCACCAAGATAATTAGTACGCCTTTGGCGAAATCGAAGCCTAGATCTCTGACCTTTGTCCCGTCTTGGCGCGAGTCGCGCCCCTTCGAACCGACTGTTATGTGATGATCCATCAGACCTCCAGCCGATAGCTTGTTATTGATCCCGCTTGGTTCTGGAGTGGTTCACGCATGGCATCTTTGGATTCCCATTCTGGATTCTCGCACCTCAATGCAGCCGGTATGGAGAGGATGCAGGGCCGCAGCACGACAGAAGCGGACCAGGCCTGTTCTGGGCTAGAAGGCCGGAAAATTGTCATTGAACTTCGTCCCATCACCTCAACCGCGGCCGTGCCGCCGGCTGGAATGTAGATCAACCGGAACTCAGGACTGGCACCGGCCAACTTCGATTGGTTTCGAATGGTCATGCGGCGCCGGTCGGTCCATAAGCCTCCCTCAAGAAAAGCGAGAGGCAGCTCGCTCGGTAGGCCTGTTCCTCGGGCTGACTTTTCCTATCTGCTATTCTCGGTAATCGGTAAAATCGATTGTGTTTATGGAACGCATTCGCACGATGGATACATGGGCATCAGGCGCCTGCGGCTGCCACAAAGACATGCTTCGGCCGGTCACCGTCCCTTTCGCGACTCTTGCAGTGTATGGATGAGGCGGCAATTCCCGCGGTGCAGCACTTTTCGAGACAAAGTCGCTGGGGTTCGACCTGCGCGGCGACTGGGTGGAGATCCGCCGGACTTAAAAGTGTCATCCGTCCGAGGCGCAACATCTCACGACGTGCTGCGCAGCTTGGAGGATCCGCACTGGCCGATCTTGCGGCGTTCGATCACCTCCGGACAGCTTAAGCGGCCTGCGCAATTTCGTTGTAAACTGCCGGCTCCAGGCGCGCAGGACAGCCGGCCGAATCGCGCATCTTCGCCATTCGGGCCGTCGTTCTTCTTACTCCAAGTGACATCGTAGTCAGGTCCGGCCGGTCACGGAGTGAGTGTTCTCCCTTCGAGCAGCCACGTCGGCGCCGCCCAGAATCTTCGATGAGCGCGTCAGGACAACATCGATCTGGCCAAATTCTTCCTAGGAGATCGTCTCACATGATCATGGCCTCGGCCTCAACCGGGCCGGTGCCCTCCGCCTTTGCGGTTTTTTGTCCCGACGCTCGGGTCGCGCCGCCCGGCCCGGTCAAGGCCAAAAAATCGTCGCGGCTGAGCGCCCACTCCGGCTTCTGCCAAATATTCGTCGGCGGGTTCGCAGCACCGCGGGCGCGCGGGTGAGCTCGTGGGTGGAGTGCGGATGGAAGTAGGCGATGCACATCGTCACCAGCACCTCAGATTGTGTGAGGTCCACGGTTCGCTCGCCGACGGGGGCGTGTACGGCGTCGGTATACGCAGGGCGGGTCCGTCGCCTTGCCTCAGTCTCGGGGCAATGGCAAGCCCCGGTCCGCGCGGCGCCGAGTTGGGCGGAAAGATCGACGGCGCGCAACGCAGGGCTCCTACGCAACGAGCAGGTTTTCCCCCGGTCTGACCCGGCCTCGACTCCAGATGCCGCAATGACCGTCGCGGCCCGGCGCGATTGATCGGGTCTCATGCCCAAAGCTGCCTCGGTGCCCAGTAGCGGCACCGCATGGCCCCAACCCAGGCGCTGCGCCAGTAAAGCGTCGGCGAGCCAGCATCCGACGGTGCGTTCGAAGCGATCTCATTCGGCGGCCATGATCGCGCCGGTCACCATGCCGCAGCGGAAAGCTGCCGAAGCTCGTCTGGCCAGGTCGCTGACCGCCTCGTCGTCGCGGGCGACGACCGAAATCTTCCCCACCGCAGCGAGGTTGAGCTCGGCCGCCCGTTCACGGATTCCAGACGAGATGTTGTCTCGCGCGATGACAAGATTCTTCTGTGAGACGTGCAGTACCTTCTTCCACGCCGTGACCGCCATTACGAAACGCTCGGGCGGCTCCTTGTCGACAGATGTTCCAGGATACCCTCTTACTGCACAACGCCCGGGACTTGCTTGCACATGGTGGCGATCAAGCGCCGCCGCGAGCTGATCTACCTCCAGCGGTCCTGAAGATAACTTGCAGACGATCACAGGTTCAGCCTTGGCAAGCTGACGATCGAGGGTCCGCCACGCTGCTGAGATGATCCAATAAGTCCGACTCTCACTCTAGGCCGCCGGTCGCGCGGCTGATTACCAATGCCTGTTCCTGGCCCGTGAGGTTTGGACGCTATCACTCGCCAGGCGGAAGCTGGACCGCTCGGCGCCGGTTCCTTCGACAGCGATCCCCGAGTTGACCAATGACCGGCATGCGTCGAGAACCGACCAAGGCACTTCATCCACCGCTGCTGCAATATCAACGAAGCTCGCCAGCTCGTCAGTGAGTCGACCTTCGACAGCACGTTCGAGTGATGAATTGCGCCGCAGGATCCAGGCATCGTTGGTCCAATGGATGACGTTGTCCCAGACGATGAAGTGTGCCCCGCATCCAGTGTCTCGCCACACAGAAGGAAAAAGGGTCAACCCGCCCTCGCGTTGATAAAGGCGCCAGGCCGGCCCGGCACGACGGTCGAGGTTAACCGTCAGTATGTCTCCGCATCCATCGGGGCATCTCATGACAAGGGACCGCGGAGCTCCGCGCTCCACAAGTGAAACGTCTCCCGGGTTATCCACCTGCTCGATGGCTTCGGACTGACGTTCAACCGTGCCCTTGAACTGTACCGCGTGCGTTTTCTTGAGCACCCAACCGAACTCCCGACCTACCAGAGCGAAGGATTTGTCACGCGATCCAGAAGGTCCACCGCGCACTTGTAAGCAATGGCCGCATCCGGGCTTTTGCCTTTGGCATAATAGAGCAGCCCGACGCAGATCGCGATTGTATACTCGCGCCTCAGATCGAACGAATGGGACTGACCTTCTTCGAGGATGGTCGTACGCAACGCCACGATCGCGTTGAGCCGATACTGGGCCTTTTTGCCTTGCAGGAGATGTTTAAGCGACATGGCGAAGAGATCTCCGGAGTAAAAATCTTCGAGCACTTGTTCGGGCAGCGGTTGATCAGCCTGCAACTCCGCGTCGAACGCAAGCCCGATTTCCAAGCGGGCGACGTCGTGGGACAAAGGACGTCGAGCTGCCCGCGTGAAGTCGATCAGAACCGCTTCCGCATCGCCGCCGCAGACGAACACGTTGCGCAAATTGAGGTCGTCGTGAGCTCGACACACCGGATGCTGCTCAGCCTGCAGTCCAGCGAGACGAACAAAAAAGCTTCGTGGCGAAGCGCCAGCGTAACTGTCCTTGGTCAATTTGTCGTAGGTGCGCTCAAGGCCTTTTAGATATGCGTCATGCCGTGCCGCAGGTAGAAACTCCTGCAGAAGGTCTAGTCTCTTTCTTTCGGGGTCTTTTCGCCAACGACCCAACACAGTTCGATAGATCGCCTGGATGACCTCTTTCACATCGCGGTTGATCACAACCTTGTCCAGGCGGATGGCATTCTCGACGAAGCGGGAGACCGCAAGCTGGTGCTCAGATCCCACAACGCAACGATCCAGGCACAAAGGGGCGCATCCGCGATATGGCACGCGGTCAGCGACCACGTCCCTGTACGTGTTAATGTGTTCTTCCATCACCGCCGCGGGGCCTGACTTGACGATGAAAGGTGTGTGCTGCTCCAGGCCTTCCGTCTCGACCTTCCAGACGGACGAAGAAGATTTGCCACCATTCTCCTCGGAAATAAGGATGCCCGAGTAGTCGTGAAACGCGCGACGGAACAGAAGCTCCAGTTCGGGTAGCAGAGGCGTCGGCAGCTCATTCCCATTTTTGTCCCGGATCGCCAGGCTGCTGTTCAGGGAAGGGCCGCACCGGCATCGTGCGCAGGTCTCGGCAATGTTATCCCAGTCAGAGTCTGGAAGCACTGCGAGCTGCCGCAGCACGACACCGGTATGCTCTTGCCACTGCGCCAACACGCCTGCGCCTGAACGCGCCACCGAATGTCCAATCGCTTCCTCGCCCCGTTTCGTAACGACAATGACGAGTATGCCGCGCTGTGCGGACGAAGCAGCGAGGCGTCGAAGACGCTTGACCAAATCCAATCGGCCCTCGTCCGACGGCAGGGCACCGGCGAGCACGATCAACGCCCGGGCGCCTCCGTCATCAAGATCAGAAAGCGACACGAGCGGCTTCACGGCAAGTCGCCGGGCGGAGAAAGGCGTCGGGTTCACGGAACCTCCGTCAACCAAAACGGTCGTGCGCTCTTCAGCTTTCATGTTGGCGCCAAATCATGGGCCAACTGTCTCCTTTGGCCAAGGCATTGTCCTGAGCACATACAACGCAGGTCGGATCTGACCTTGAACTGACAGGCCGCACCGATCCTTCAATGGGCCGCCCAACAAGATGCCGCGCCTCCCCAGGGAACCCGGTCACTGCCGAAAGGAACATCGAGACGGCCATGGAAGAGGTTGCTGCGTTAAGGGAGATCACGGCCGGCTGCGGCTCGAAATGGCCGACGAAATACGGATCGGAGCGTGAATCGGCGAGAAGATCGCGTCTCACTGAGGCGGGATCGAGAAGGGAATGGCAGTTAAGGCAGGCCAGCGACTCGGCAAGCATTTGGACCCTAGTCGACATCGCGGCGACGACACCCTCCCGGGCGTCGATGCGCACTCCAACGTCGATCATTGGCAAACGATATTGATAGGCGATCTGATTGAGGACGGCGCGGCTGCCGTGCGAATCCGTGCAACACATGACAAAATCGCCGTCGAGCAACGTCCTGGCCACGGGCTCGTCAATAACGGATTCCGGTAAGGTCATAACCTCGATGTCGCGTTTCGCGCGTTGCGACGCTTCGGAGGCCACTGCGACCTTTGGTCGGTCAACGTCCTTCTGCTCGGCCCCCATCAATCGGTTGAGGTTGGTTCGCTCGACCTGTTCAGGATCAATCAAGTGCAGCCGACCAACGCCCAGCCGGGCGAGTTCCTCAACGACCACTGAACCGGTGCCGCCTACGCCGACGACCGCCACGGTGAGATCGTTGAGAATTCGCTGCCCTGCGGCGCCGAATGCTCGCACATTGCGGTCGAACACTTCCGGCAATGGGGCCGGATCTTCCGCGTCAGTCTCAGTTGGATGAGATCGAACACTGCGCCCGATTTCCTGTATCCGATCGATGGTGAATGTGGTCTCGCCTTTGATATCGAAGAGGCGGCCACGAAATCCCGTCGGCCCGGCGATCAAGAATCCATGCGGCCCTTGCGGGCACCGAAAATGCAGCACCGGAGCCAAGAGTTGCTGCGCTGCGTCGTCGACCGATGAGAACGCCAGTCTGCGTTGCACAGGATGCGAATGCGCAAGAATTACGCCCGCTCGCTTCAGACGCGCGCGTTTGAGCACGCGCGACAGGAACATGGGAGTCAATGAGACTTCTATCGGGCTGCGGGCGATATAGTCGTCCGGAGCCGGGCGAATGATCTCTCTAACGATCAACCTCATCCCGCCTTCGAAATGACCACCGCCAACGATCAACGCAGCAGCAGATTCAAGGGGGGCAGGCGCGATAAGGTCATCGCGAAGAGCCGTCCATTCTCCACCCCGGAACATCAGACGGTTCATCGCGCCTCGCCCAGCCGCCGCCGGATCACATTCAAATAGGTAAGCAGATTGTCGCTGTTGGGCTTCCAGGTAGACGGATGCCAGGAAAACCATAGCCACTCTGAGGGAACTCCCGGGGTGGCCTGTTGCCCTGTGTTTTGTGGGGTTCCACCGTGTTCGAGGGCGAGCGCCGGCTCGGCCCAGAAGCAATCGGGCGCAGCCTGCGGATAGCCCGCAGGCACCACAAACTTTATGCCAACCTCGGCGCGGTTCCAGCCCTTTGGAAGTTGCACAGCCGGCATGCTGACCACTGCCGTACCTCCGGACTGGAGCTCAAGGGTCGCGTTAGGGTGCTTTTTGCTGATATCCTGGAAGTGACGTTCGAGGATCGACATTAGCCAAACGTCGCCGGAGGAACAGTGTAGAAGTGCATTCCGTTCTTGAGCGTAACGGCCTCATTGTCCCCAATCTGCCGATCGGCATCATGGCCGTGCCCCTCGAGGAACAACTGATATTGCTGGTCCTTGCCGGCGAGCTGCTTCAGCTCCGCACCGGTCATGCTTTCGCTTGTCGCTTCGATATGGACCCCATCAATATTGATGGAAAATTTCGGATGATCTTCTTTGGCCATTGTTCCCTCTGCAAAATGAACCCGAAAAAGAGCAGCCTGATTCAAAGAGAATCAGAGCCGCTGCCTCGCTTTTATCGTGAAAGGAGTGACCGCAGAAGGCGGAATCAAGTTCCCCCACCGCCGACGAGCACCCCGCATTGACACCTCCTATGTAGGAACAGCCTCACATTTTTTCACCCCCATTTCGTTGATAATGATGCTGCCACGGCATTCAAATCCGGTCCGGCATTTCGCACGCCTGCGAGGCTTCCTTGCGCCCGGTCCTCTCGAGTTCAACAAGGAACCGCGATCGTATCACACGCGATGGGCGATCGTGCGTCTGTGGGCGGTCGCCTTAGTTATGTTTGAACAGCGTATTTGGTGCCGCTGCGGCCTTCACGAAATGCTTGGTCCGCTTCTCTGCCGGCCGATGGTCCATGAAATCCCCTCCCCACCCATGACACCAGACACCTCCTTGCCAATATGCCGATCAAGCACTGGCCTCCATGGTACCAGCGTGAACTCGCGCGATTTCTCGATGACAGCGTATTTTCCGCCGGCGAGCTCGACGGAGCGGCGGAGCGTGCCTTCTATTCGATCTCCACTCTGGGCTTCAGAATAGGGCAGACCGAGTTCGTTCGACAACTGGCCGGCCACGCGGTTCAACTCGCGTTGGCGCAGCATCGAAAGCATGTTCGCGCGATAGATGACCCGATCCTGCGCTTCATGCGCGAGACCTTGCGCGATCAGCCACTGCTGTCGACGGGCCTGGACCTGACGTAATTCGCGACCGAAGCCAGAGTCACGCAAGGGCTCAGGATGAGCTGATACGAGCTCCTGGTCGATCCAGGTGGCGCCGTCGAAGCTGACTTGGCTCTCCAGCAGCATTGACGAGAGCTTGTCGACGACAACAGGCTCGGCCCTCGCTCGCTGACGCTCGTAGCCCGCGACGCGGTCGAGATGGTCCGGCGCGATAGTCCATGTACCGTCCGGCTCGCGCTCGACACCACCGGTCGCCCGGCGGATCGCCTCCAGTCGCCGCACGTGCGTTTCGGCAAAGCGTTCGGTGGCCGACGGGTCATGCTTGAGATGGATATCGATGCTGTAGCGCCCGTCATGGGCTGTGGCGATCTCGGCAATTGTGCGGTCGACTCGCCTTGGCCCGGTGTCGCTCGGCGTGACCCGCACTATGCAGCCCTCTGGCGTCGGTTGGGTGGCCTCGCCTTTGCCGATATCAACATAGTGGCTTTTGCCGTCCACGCCGTCGACGACGAGGTAATGGCGGTCAGTGATTTCGTCGGCCAGGCCGCGCGCAATGATGCGGCCGACGACAGGCTGCATCTGCTCTGCAGATCGATCATGGACAACATAGTCGGCGGCACTGCGGGCGAGCCCCTTGCCGGTCAGTTCGCGGTGCATGGTCTTGATGATGTCGCCCCGCTCGCCGATGCGGCGCAGTGTCGCTTCAAGCTCGCCATCAAGGCGCCAGCGGCCCGAGCCGACTTCCTCAGCCAGACCCATCCGCTCGAGCTTGCGCAGGCGGCCCTGGTGCATCGTCTGGCGAAACGTGTCTCGGCTGGCGGGTGAGACATGCCCCTCATGGTCGCGGATGCGGAGCAGCTGCCGATCGATGCTGGTGAAGCGTTCCCGCTCCATTTCCTGGCGCAGGCGTTGCACGATCTCGCGGTCCGTTCTCGGGCCAAGGTCGAGGCTGACCAGCTCGGCCGCCCGTTCACGGATTCCAGACGAGATGTAGTCCCGCGCGATGACGAGGTTTTCGTCGCGGTCGTCCTTGCCGCGGACGATAATATGGGTATGCGGATGACCAGTGTTGAAATGATCGACGGCCACCCAGTCGAGCCTAGTGCCGAGGTCTTCTTCCATCTGCGCCATGAGGCGCCGCGTGAGCGGCTTCAAGTCATCATACTCGATGCCGTCTTCAGGGGCGACGATGAAGCGGAACTGATGCCGGTCGCCATCGGCACGATCGATGAAGGCCTTGCCATCAACGCGGTCGCTGTCGGCGCTATAGAGCTCGCCAGGCTCGCCTTCGCGGGTGACGCCGTCGCGCTGGAGGTAGCGAAGGTGTGCACGTGCCCCGTCAACACCCTTACCGGCCAGCTTGACGATACGCGCCTTGACGACGGCGCGCCGCTGCCGAAACGCCGCGTGGGGGTCGCGCGCTCTGAGAACGGCGGCAGCAGCCCCGCCGCGCCCCGCCCGGCTTCCGATGAAGCGGCCACGGCGACCGCTGCCGCCGCCGGCTCGGTTGATCGCGGCGCGGATCTGGCCGGCGAAACGCTTGCCTGCCTTCGAGCCGCGCGATCCGATTTTGCCCAGGCTCGGCTTGAACTCTTCATCCTGCATTGAGCCTCCTAGCAATCTTAAGCAATATCAGAGGTTTGTCGGCAGCAGCTCTCCTGACGCTGAAGGCAGCCTCCGTGGAAAACGATGTGCAGACAAAGACTTTGCCGCCTCCAGGAGGCGATGCCTCTATCTTGCCTTCCGCGGACCTGCCTCCCTGCCTCCCTGCCCCGCCCGACCCACGGTACCCCTGCCCTCACCTGCGATCCGGCCGGCCTGACCTTGCTCGCTCCGATCCGAGCGGCACCACAATTTGGCCATTCGGATCGGTCGCGGAAACACCGTTTCGCAGGAAAAACAGCGACTGCCCGGACGGGATTTCCGGCGCTTTTCCGGAACGGGATTTGCCGGTGAACGCGTCCATGTCGGCGGCCGAAATCCCGGCAGCCTTGAGCTCTTCCAGATACGAAACCGTCTCGCTGGGCAGCGGTCGCCCACGCTGCAAATGCTGTTCGTAGCGGTCCGGCCCAGCGTTATAGGCGGCAAACAGGCCGGGAAAGCCGAAGCGGTCATACATGGCGCGCAGATAGGCAGTGCCTGCCAGAATGTTGTCGCGAGGGTCGTGCGGACTGGCTCCCAGGCCAAGCTCTGCGCGAATCTCCTCGTAGGTGCCGGGCATCACCTGCATGAGGCCAATGGCGCCGGCGTGTGAGGCGATCGGCCGTCCGTCCAGCATTGTCTGCCCCCGGCTTTCGGCATCCATGACGGCATAAATCCAGGGCTGTGGAATGCTGAAACGCCGGCTTGCTTCGGCTATCAAGTGCTGCCATCGTTGGAGCTGCGGACCACGGGAGATGGCGGCCGGCTGAGCGTCGGTCGCGGCGGAACAGGCGCATGGCGCTATCGCGACCATGCCGAGCATCAGGAGGGTTACTCGGTCCATAGCGGCACGAGCCTCCCGGCAATATTTTCAGCCGGCACCGGCCCGAAATAGCGGCTGTCGAAGGAGCGGTTTCTATCGTTGCCGAGCAGGAAAAACTCGTCGGCGGCGAGCTTGCGGCAGGCATTCCACCAAGGCAGCGGACGGTGCTGCGTGTCGGTTGCCAGCCGGCGCGCGACAATCTCGCCGCCGATGATGATGGCGTCGCCGAAGGCGCAGACATGCTCGCCAGGCAGCGCGGCAAGGCGCTTGACCAGCGGCACATTGCTGGGCAGATAGAAGCGTTCGGCGGCGAGATCGGCGACCGGTTTTGGCGGGCGCACGAGCACCAGATCGCCACGAGCCGGTGATCCGGACGCGAGGCGATAGAGGCCGACCGGCGCACTGGCCGAGGCATTCCAGACCAGCCAGGGCGATGGGTTGTCGAAAGCGGCGAAGCCGATCAGGCCGAGGCCTATTGTGGCCACGGCGATCGTCTTGCGCGCCCGAATGCGCCGCACATGGCTGCCGATCAGACGGATAGTGGGACGCCGGCTCATGAGCGGCCTCCCTCACCGGCCGAGCCGGAATTGTGCCCGCCATCCTCGGGCCTGGTCGCCTGCGCGCGTCCCTTCGACCAGTCGTCGAGCTCGTCGATGTGATAGCGGACATAGCGGCCGTGCTTGCGAAATTGCGGGCCACCGCCCTTGAGCCGCATCTTCTCCAGCGTGCGCTGGGAT
Organism: Mesorhizobium sp. M0185; assembly: GCF_040322175.1. Classification (NCBI taxonomy): domain Bacteria; kingdom Pseudomonadati; phylum Pseudomonadota; class Alphaproteobacteria; order Hyphomicrobiales; family Phyllobacteriaceae; genus Mesorhizobium; species Mesorhizobium sp. M0185. The sequence goes on from NZ_JAMYSY010000043.1 coordinate 28,061, forward strand.
AGCCCGATATAGAAGGCGGCCTGCGCGGTGTTGAGAAACGGACTGCCCTTCTTCGCGCGGGCCGCGCGTTCGTTTTCGTCGTCCATGATGGTCCTCGTTTCGTTACGGACAAGCGAAGGCGAGGATCGGCGAGCGAGATCGTTTTGGGGACGGGCGAAGAGTGGGGGGCGAGTTTTCGCCGCCCCTTCTTGAGAAGAGCCCCGCGCCGGTGGCGGCGCGGGGCTCGAGGCTGGCGATTCAGTCGACCGGGTTCCAGATGATGGCGTATGTGTCGTCGTCGTCCTGGCCGGCGGCGCGGCCGAGATTGGCGTAGAGCTTGCGCGGACCGAACTCCGGGGCGGCAATCGACAGGCTCACATAGTCCTTGCCGGAGGTCTCGCCGGTGCGGATCCAGCCGGCCCCTACTTCGACCCCTTGCGTCAGCACCCGAAAGTCGGGATGGGTGTCGGCGCTCTTTGCCTGATTGGGCACGATGTCGATGTCGGCGCGGACGCTGAGCGTCTTGAGCTGGCCCTTGTAGCCGCCGTTTTCCTGTTTGGTGACGTATCCGATCGCGGTCATTTTTAGTCTCCTTTTGGTGCTCGCCGGGGACCATTCCCCTGCGATGGCGGACCGTGATGGGCGCGTCCGGACCGCCGGAACCGGGACGGCCGCAGCGATAGCGGAGGACCCGAGCGGACAGCTTTTTTGAAGCGAAGCGGCGCGAGGAAGCCGCCGCAGGCGGCGGGGAAAAAAGCTGCTGGCGAGGGTTTCGGGCGGGCCGGATCCGCCCATAGGTCGTCAAGCCAGCCGCAGGGGAATGGTCCTGAGACACCATGGAGACAGGTGGCGCGATCGGCGGCACAACGAGCAGGCGGCATTACAGGGCGCCGGCTGCGCGGGCTCTGTCGGCAACCCGATCGGACAATTGGCCCCATGCGCCTGGGCGCCTCGGCAAGCAACCCGGCGCGGTGCAGGGCTGCCCAAATGGGGGCGAGTTGGCGTCGGGATTTCTCGCGCGCGGCACTGGCTCGACAAGACGACCAATCGGCAGCCGGCGCGGCCCGGAGCGGCGCGCGCGACCTGAGCAGCGGTACTCGAGAGAACCGCCGCTCGGGCCCTGATCGACTATTCGCGCGCGAACAGCGGCTGCACTTGTGCCCACTGATCGGCGGTGCGGAAACCGCCGCGACTGGTGTAGCTTTCGGCGGGGAATTTCATCCAGCGCGGCAGCCAGGTCTCGACCTTCTGGCGGCCATTCTCGCCCGCCAGGAAGTCGCGGATGATCTTCTTTTGCGTCTTGACCTTCTCGGCGACATTGCCATCCGCGACCAGCTTGCCGCCGACGTCGGCCAGCATCGAATTGGCGATTTCCTTGTCGCGCAAGAGGTCGAAGAAGGCATCGTCCGGTTGCCACCATGTGCCCATATCGACGTTCAGATGGTTGCCGAGCGCCTCGATGACGGCGCTGCCGGCTGCAAGCGTCTCGGCCATGACAAGGGTGAGAACGCGCATGACATGGTCGTCGCAGAGCGCCAAGAGGCGCGCGAACACGCCGGCGATAGCAAAGGCGTCGCCATCGCCGCCGGCGACCACGCCATCCTCATCCGGTGATCCGAGCAGGGCCAACACTTCGCGCCGTTTTTTGCCGAATGCAGCTTCGGCCTTGCAGCCGGCAAGGCTGGCAGTCACCGTCTCGTTGGCCGCGCGCTGTGGCTCACGGCGCACCAGCCACAAGCCGGAACCGGTGATGGCGTGCGCCACCACGAGTCGCAGCGCCACGGCGGGATGGTCGAGCATGGCCGCGCGCACGGCCGCATGGCGATGCAGATCGACATAGTTCTGCATCGGGCCGGTGAGTTCGGGGCGCGGCGGCTTGGCGGCTGTTTCTTCTTGCTCGCCGCCCTCGCGGGCGCGGCGCGCTTCCTTGCGTGACAGCCAGCCCTCGTGACACTCGACCTCGCCGCGAAACGTGACCGCGATAAAGACCTTGCCGCCCTTCTTCTTCGGGGTCTTCTCGTGGTCCCATGGGTGGAAATACTGGCCCGGCTCCAGCAGCACCACCTCGCTCCAGCCGTCGTTGAGATAGGTGTCGCGTCTGGCGGCAATCGCTTCGTTCTGCTTTTGCCAGAACAGGTCGGCATCGGCGAAATAGCTGTCCTCGCCGAACAGGTCCGAGGTGATCAGGCCGGGATATTCGTCGATGGCAAACAGCGCCACCTTGGTGGAAATCGACTGGCCGCCGAACAGCCATTGCTTCAATTGAAAGCCACGCGGCGCGTATTGATCGGGATCGGCACAGAGTGCCAGCCAGTCCTTCTGCTGCGCCTTGGACGCCATGGTGAGATGGCGCACCGTCTCGGCGTCGATCTCCTCGCGGCGATAGGCTTCGCGGATTTTGGGCAAGAGGGCGCCAAGCGCCAGAATGCGTTTGACCTTCAGGTCAGTGATGCCGAAGGTCGCAGCGATGTCCGGAACGGTGCGGCCTTGCCTGACGAGCCGCGAAAACGTCTCCCATTGCGATACTTCGTCAGGATCAAGGCGGGCGAGGTTTTCGATCAGCGAGGCTTCCAGCGCATCGGCGTCGTCACCGTCCTCCATGATGGCGCAGGGCAAGGGATCGCCTTCGCCGCGCTCGTCGGCAAGCGATTTCGCGGCGAAATAGCGCCGCCTGCCGGCAACGATCTCGAAGGTTTCCGGCTGGCCGTTCGGCCGCACAAGGAGAGGCACCAGCACGCCGCGCGCACGCACGGATGGCAGGATGTCGGAAATGTCGGGCGCGCGTTTTCCATGGCGCATGTTGAGCGCGGAAATGTTGAGCTGATCCAAGGGGATGTGGGCAAGCTGCATGGTTACTCTCCTTCGCTTTGGTTAAGGTTGTCCCCGCCGCAGAGGCCGAAGGCCGGCGCGGCGGGACGGTTTTTGCGCCTATCGGCGCTGCTGTTCCGCCGTGTCGGGCGGAAGCTCGGAATGGGGCTTTGAAAGGGCGTCTGCTGCCTGCCGCAGAAGTCGCTCGGCCTCGGTGATGTGGCCGCAAATACGGGCGGCTTCGGCATAGACGGAAAGCGGAAAGCGCGCCTGGAAATGCAGGTCGCGCTCTATGCCGAGGCCAAGCGGACCTTTTACGGATGCAAGCTCGGCCAGACTGACGCTGCCGAGTTCGGGGAAGCCGAAGCCGAGATCGCAAAGGCCGAACAGCGTGTCGCCATCGGCGTCGAGTTCGCTCAAAAGCCACGTCGCGGCACCTGTGGGATTAAACAGTTTCACAACGGGAAAATGGTCGATGTCGGCCTCGGCGGCGCCATTGGCGAGCAGTCGTGCGCGCAGTGGATCGGTGATCAGGATCATGGAAAGCCTCCTTGTCAGAACAGGTCGAGTTGATTTCTGCTGGCTTCATCGAAGAGGCCGATATCGAGCGGCTTTTGCGCCGCGCGCGGACGCATCGGCGCGTCCGTCAGGAGGGTGAGCCGATCGCGCGTGGTGATGGGCCGAACGCCTGGAATGAGCATCTGCTCGCCTTGCGGCGTCGGCTCGGTCGCGGTCAGTTGAGGATCGCGCATCGTCATGCCGCAATCCCTTCCTGCGCCTCGCCTTCGGCATCGGCCTGTAGGCCAAACAGGAAATCGGCGGCCTTGGAGGCAAGACTGGCGGCACGGAAGATGGCGCGGTTGTCCTCGCGCAGCACCTTCAGCCATGAGCCGATGTAATCGGCATGACGCACGGTCGGCTCGATACCGAGATTGCTGCAGACGAAGGCGGCAGTGATTTCGGCGACCAATTCTTCACGCGCGTAAGCCTTGGAGCCGAACGAGCCGGAGAGGTCGCGAGCAAGCCGCGTTGGGTGGCCGGTCCAGTGGCCAAGCTCGTGAAAGCAGGTCCGGTAATAGTCGATCTGCTGATGGAACGCCGGCTGCGGCGGCACCTGAATGTGGTCGCTGCCCAGCATGTAGAAAGCGCGATCGCCGCCGACCCTGAAATCCGCACCGCTGGCGCGAATGAGCGTCTCGGCCTGCGGCACGATCTCGCACTGAGGCAGCGGCTCGGCGGCGGCATAGAGGTCTTCCGGAAGATTATCGCACTGCGCGACATTGAAGACGGTGAAGCGCTTCAAAAAAGGCACGGCCTGTGGTTCATCGCCCTCGTGGCGTGCGCGCTCCTTCTCGTCCTTGGGGACAAAGCGGTCGGCATGCACGATGGTCGTGCCGCGCTCGCCCTTCCTGACATTGCCGCCAAGGACGAGCGCCTGCCGGAAGGTGAGCCAGTTCTGGCTGGGATAGCTGCGCTCGATGACCGCGCCCCACAGGATGAGGATATTGATTCCGGAATAGGTGCGCCCAGAGGATGCATTCCTCGGCAGGCCAAGGCCTGCCTTTGCGCTGCCCCATGGCTTGACCCATGGCACGGTGCCGCGCTCCAGCTCGGCAATGATGCGGTCCGTGATCTCCTGATAAAGGCTGGCGCCGGGGCGCCCGCCCTTGCCTGCGCCAGCCTCTCCCCTGGCGGAACGCTTGCTGTTTGCATGCATCGTCTCATCCTCCGCTCGCCAATCGCCGCGCCTTTCCCCGGAAGCGGGGTGGGCGGCGAGTCGCGACCGGAAAGGCCCGCCGTGGGAGGCGGACCGCATCCGAAGGACCGGAACGAAGAGGAGGACCCTGAGCGCACGCGAAGGGTTGCGGGCTGCCGCGGCGGGCCTAGAAGGGAGTGCCGCCCACCCCGCGCCACCGGGAAAGGCCAACAGACAAACCGCGCCGCCCGCAAGGGCGGCGGCCGTCACAGCCCGAAGGGCTGCCCACGCCAAGGGGCGAAGCCGAATGGCCGAGACCGCCTGAGCTTGCCGAAGAAAAGCGGGCTCGGTTCACGAGCACCTGGTGCGCGTCGTCAGGCGCGCGGGCGCCCGCCAGGACGGCAGGCTGGACAGATTTTTCGCACGGATCATCGTCAAGCGCCGCAGTTACGTCGAGAAACTCGACGACATCGCCGCCGTGGCGCGGCTTCCTCCGAACAAAACCAGCGCTCGCCTCTCAACAGGTTGAGGCGCGTGTCCCAGTAATGTTCCTGTCCGGGATCATGATAGATGCGCTCGCCCGTTTTGTGGCTTATATTGGCTTTGATGTTGCGCTGACAGCGGCAGGGTCGATTCGAAGGCAAGAAAGCCAGCCAGGAGTTGTCCTGATAGCGATGGTTGCCCACGCCCCTTCTCCCCGAAGAGAGAATGCGACGTTTGCAGCCTGGAGTCTATAAGTCTGGTCTAATTCACCGGTCCTGTTCCGAACCATTGAATGAACGGCGCATCCTTACCGGTGATATCCTTCACCGTCTTCAACAGCGCTTCATGGGTGCGTTGGAGAGCCCGGTAATGGTTGCTGGTAGGTGATAGAAGCGGCTGGACGATGCTCTTGTGCAGCCGTTCCGCCTCCGCCAGAAAGCGCTCGATTTCAGCCTGTGAAAGCTGCTTGGAATGTTTGGTCCTAGCCATTGCGATCTCCGTTGAGGAATCGCCCCACCTAGGATTATCATCCTATATCGGCATGGCCGGGTAAAGACCCACCCGCAGCGGAATGGCAGCTTGCCGAAGAAAAGCGCGCTCGGTTCACGGCACCGGCGCGAGCCGTTGGTGCGTGGGCGCCCGCTAGGACCGCAGGCTGGACAGAATCTCGCACGGATCAGCGTCAAGCGCCGCAGTTAAGTCGAGAAACTCGATGACGTCGAGACGCCGCTCTCCACCCTCGTACTTGGCCACGAAGGATTGGGGACGATCAAGTTTCTCGGCCACCTGCGCCTGAGTCAGGCCTTTGGCCTTGCGCAGGGAAACCAACTGGGCCAGAAACCGCTGGTGGCGGGGCGATCGAAGAGATTTGGGCATGTAGGCGAACCGGTCGGGTAAAGACCGGATCAGCGACTAATCCCGGTTTCGGATTATCCCATTTTGGGATATGCTGCGTTGCATCCAGCGCTCAACAGCCGAGGCTCGCAACAGGCATGAATCGATCAATGGGAACAGATGAGACTCGAAACTCAACTCTGTGCGACGAAGTCCCCTGGTCGGAGAACCTGACGGCCTACGATAGGCAGCATTTCACGATCTACCTGCGGATCCTGGATGCCTGCGCCGACAATGCCAGCGAAGAGGAGATGGCCGATCTCATTCTAGGCATCGACCCGGCCCTTGAACCGGTCCGCGCCCGCAAGGCTCTTCGCAGCCATATCGACCGGGCGAACTGGATGGTGACGACCGGCTACAAGGAACTGTTCGCCGGCTGACGCACAGCACGGATTGTCATGCTCTTCAAACAAGGAAGTTCAGATACCCGTCACTCATGAGCGCACGGCCGCGAGAGACGGCGCGGCGGGAGCGGTCACAACTGGTTCGCGTGCTGTTTGACTGCCATTTCCAGTGCTTGGCTCAGAGGCACAGCCTTGGAGAACAGGAAGCCTTGAGCGGTTCGGCAGCCAAGCTTGTGCAGGGTTTGCCGATCCGCCTCTGTTTCGACGCCCTCGGCCATGACCTCGATCCCGAGCATGTTACCGAGATCGATGACCGATTTGACAAGCAGTCGGTCCTCTCGGGACTTGGCCAAGCCGCGAATGAAGCCCTGGTCTATTTTGACCTTGCGTATCCGACTGTCCTTGAGCGATGCCAACGTAGAAAAGCCGGTGCCGAAGTCATCGAGCGCGATGGAAATGCCCGCATGTGAAAGCCGTCCGAGCTTTTCATCCACTCTGTCCGGGTCAACCGGGGATTCTTCGGTAATCTCGATCTCGAACATCGTTGCAGGGAGACCTCTTGCCGCCAGACCATCCAGAACCATGTCGTCGATATCGCCGGCTTCTAGTTCGCGCGGTGAAACATTCATCGCCACACGGAGATCACGACAGTCAGCTTTCACCAAGCCGTCGATAAAAGCACAACAGTCGGCGAATACGGTTTGCGTCAGCAGCTGAAGCATTCCGGTTTCGCGTGCAGCTGTGATGATTTCGGGTGGAGAGATGGCGCCATGAGTCGGATGGGACCACCTCAGCAAGGCTTCAAAACCGACCACGGCCTCGGTGTCGAGTTTCACGATCGGCTGGAACCAAGGTTGCAAGCTTCTCGTCTTTATCGCCGAATGAAGGTCCCGTTCGACGGACTGGCGGCGTTGCAGTTCCCTGTCGAGTTCGGCATCGAACAGGCAAAATTCGTTCCTGCCACGACGCTTGGCCGTATAAAGGGCGATATCCGCCCGCAACAACATTTCCGTCAGGCCCGGCGTCTGCGCCAAATATATTCCTATCGATGCCCCGACCCGGACGGACGCGACCTCGATATAGGGTCGGGCAATTTTGGCTATGATATTGGAGGCGAGATCACTGGCAGAAAGCGAAACCCTCGTTGAGGGAAAAAACAGCACGAATTCATCGCCGCCGATACGAGCGAGCGTTGAGCCTTCCGGTGCTTCCTCCTCTATGCGGCGGGCGATCCTGACAAGCAGTTCATCACCGGTCCTGTGACCGTAGGTATCGTTGACGGATTTGAACCCGTCCAGATCAACCAGCATTGCCACGAAGGGGCCATCCGCGGTCTCGAACCGTCCGATTGCGTCTTCGAGGCCACGCCTGTTGAGAAGGGCCGTCAGGTGGTCCTGCCTGGAACTGGCCTTCATCTCCGCCGCAAGCCGCTCGGCCTCATGCCTCAGGCGGCTCGCTTCGCGGAACCGTGCTTGCCCAACACACGAAGCTCGAACCAAGCCGCCCATGAAGAGCAGAACGGTAAAAGCCAGAATGTAGTCTTCAAAATTGCCTTTCGCCAAAAGGCATCCCACCGTGATGAGGAGCGGAGGTGTGATGAAGTTGATCGCCGCCGCGGCATACGAACTGCCGTATGTAACCGCACCAGCTGAAATGCCCGCCAGAATGACCAGATGCAGCGGTGCTTGAGGTGTCGTGTATCCAACAGTCAGGACGGCCAGGAAGGACCAGGCAAACCCTGCCAGAAGAGCAAGGATGCCAAACCAGCGAAGCCGCCGCAAACCCCCCACGAAATTGTCATGGCGCCCTGTTTCCTTTAGCTGATAACGCGCGAGTGCAAGGCGGGCGGCATTTATCGCATTGACGACCAGGAACCAGATTACAGCGGCAAAGCCGCTGCCAGAAAGGGCGTGCACCGCCCAAATCAGGCCTGACAGGATAGCGCTTATCGGCATCGACACGAAGAGGCCGGTCCTCAGGTCAGCAAGCTGATCCTGACGGATTTTGGCCTCCAGCGTGTCTTCATTCTTCGGGGCCATGGACGGACCAGCTTGCTCCCATCGTTGTTCGCGAGGACAAGCTTACGCAGGCCCACTGAAGGACGGGTTAACTATCCAGCGGGGGTAACCAGTGCGCTCACCATGGCTTCGGGTCGCAGGTCTGCTCTGAGGATTGCCGGCTGATCATCAAGGTCTCGTCCGCGCGCGTTCTTGATCCGAATCATGCCAGGATCGGCAACGTCAGAGACAAAAGGAAGCCGGGCCGAGATAGCGTTCCAGAGCGGCAGCGCTGCCTGCGATTCACCGCCTGAGCATGGCCGAAATGCCATGGCGGATAAAGGGAAGATATTGGGCAAAGCGAAGCCCCGCATGTCTTGCAAGCCGTGCCGTCGGGTGCTCGCCTGAGTAGAGAGCGACAAGTACATTCGTAGCATGATAGAGCGGTGCCGCCGACAGACGCAGCCGGCTTTCGTATCTGCCGAGCATGTCAGGATCAGCAATGTCGCGGCGCTCACGACATGCCGCCAGGATTCCATCGGCGAGTTGCTTCTGGCCGCTGAGGCCGATGTTGAAGCCATGCGCGGTCACCGGGTGCATGCCGAGGGCAGCATCGCCGATCAGTGCCGCACTCGGAGCCCAGAACTTGTGCGCCCAGGTCGTGACCAGCGGATAGGCATGGCGGGTGCTTGCCAAGGTCATCTCTCCGAGGCGTCCTCGACAACGGTTCGTCAATTCCATCAGGAACAAATCGTCGTCGAGAGCAAGCAGTCTGTCGGCCTCGTTTGAGCGCAACGTGAGAAGCAGCGACGACACGCCTTCCATGAGCGGCAACATCGCTATCGTCTGATAGTGATCGAACCATTCGACCGCGATCTGGTGATGGGCGCGCTCGTGCCTCACCCGGCAAATCAGCATGGAGTTGCCAAGCCGATTGATGTCGGCCCCAATGCCGAGCAGGTCGCGCGTCGCGGACAGACGCGAATCCGCTGCAACGAGCAGCCGAGCGGCCAATTGCCTGCCATCACAGAGCCTTATGACTGCTTCTTTGTGGCTGGTTGTTGCATTGACGACCGAGTGGCCGCACAGCAGCTGGGCATGACCCTGGAAGTGGACAATCTTGAACAGGGCGTCGCGGATCCGACAATTTGGGACCAGAATTCCGAGTGGTTCCCCAGATCCGCTGGGAGAATCGAAGCACAGGGCGAAAGGGCTCGATCCGTTGAGCACACGCGCGCCTTGAAGTGGTGATTTGTCCGAAGCGGGGATGGCATCCCAGGCGCCGAGCTCGCGAAGGATTCCAACCGATGCGTGGGTCAGCGCGATCTCGCGACAGTCGAAAGCCGGATTCGCCAGGCTTTCGAGCGACTGCCGTTCAACCACTGCCACCTTGAGTCGGCTCTGGGCAAGCGACGCGGCGAAGGAAAGTCCGACCGGCCCGGCTCCGACCACAATAACGTCGAATCTATCGACAGAGCCGGCCATCAGCGTGCCGCCATTGCGTCGGCTATCTGCGACGAAGGGCACTGGAACGCATCGCAATCGATCCACGGTTTGCGGCTCATCTCCCCAAGCGTCTCCACGCGACCTAACCGTCCGTTAGACATCCGTTCTCCGTTCAAAAATGCTCAATGAAACCATGCCGATGAAGAGATAACCCTGATGTGGATCAACCAGGCTCGATAAACGCGGCAACGGCGGGTTCACGGTCGACTGGTCGATCGCCACGCCATGGTCTGGTCAGGTCATCATGAAATGGCCGGCTTCCCGTTCGGTGCGGCCCTTTCCTGGCCGAAAGTTCGGCAACGTATTCTGGCTGATCCGTTCGCACCCGTCGCGCGCCGAAATCGGCATGACGCGAAGCAACCGCGGAAAATATTCGAGCGAGTCCTCGCAGGGCAGGCTGGGTCAACTGCGTGGCTCGTCGCGGTCGATCAGGATCCGCTCGGCGGCGCCATCGAGATCTTCATATTGGCCGCTCCTCAAGGCCCACAGGAACCCCGCCAGCCCAAGCGCTCCGAGGAACAGGGCCACAGGTATGAGGTAGGCGAGCGTCGTCATGAGGATTGTGCCAGTGCGCCAATGTCGGAGCGCCTGTCATGTCGGGCATCTTGCACCGATGCATTTGACACGAAACCTTGCAGGCGTAGCGCATTGCCGATGACCAGGAGGGACGAGGCGGACATCGCGACCGCTGCGATCAGTGGCGTAACGTGCCCCAGAATGGCGACCGGCACGGCGATGCCATTGTAAACGATCGCGAGGGCGATGTTCTGCCGGATCAGCCGTCCGGCCTTCCGCGAAATGTCTAAAGCAAGTGGGACCGCCAGAAGACTTTTACGCAGGAACACGAAATCCGCGGCGTTGCGACCGATATCCGCCGCCGTGGCCGGAGCGAGCGAAACGTGTGCGGCACCCAACGCAGGCGTGTCGTTGAGCCCATCGCCGACCATCAGGACCTTGTGGCCGGATCTGGTCAATGCTTCGATGTGTTCGACCTTGCCCGAGGGAAGCAACGCGGGAATAAAGCGCTCGACGCCCAGTGCTTCCGCGACTTCGACACAGGCAGCTTCTGTGTCGCCCGACAGCATCTCCACCGACACGCCGGCGCTGTTCAAGAGTTCGAGGGCCGCCTTGGCATCGGCACGCAGCTCATCCTCGAAATCGAAAGTCGCGACAATGACCCCGTCCTTCGTCAGAACGGTTCCGCCATAGCCTTGTTTGCCTTCGCCGCCGATCCGAGCTTTCCACTCACGCCATCCGCGGCGACCCAGCCGCCAGGTACTGCCCTCGGCGATGGCTTCGATGCCGAAGCCCGGATGCTCGCTGACGGACGCGAGTTTCGGCTGGCCGGCAAAGGCTGCATTGCCAGCGATTGCCTTCGAAAAGGGATGGCGGGAATGCGCTGCCATCTCGGCCGCCATGGCGAGCATCGTCGGATCGATGGACGGCGCATTGATCAGCCTGGGCAGTCCGAGCGTAAGCGTGCCGGTTTTGTCGAACAATGCCGTGTCGATCCCCGCCAGGCGCTCCATGGCGGAGCCGTCCCTGACCATGACGCCGCTTTCAAACAGCCGCCGCGCAGCGACCACCTGCACGATCGGCACGGCGAGACCGAGCGCACACGGGCATGTAATGATCAAAACGGCGATCGCGATTGTTATTGCCCGGTGCCAGTCGCCGGTCGCCGCCATCCAGCCGAGGAACGTCACAAAGGCGGTGAGGTGGACCACGGGGGCGTAGAGCGCGGAGACGCGATCGGCGATCCTGCGATGGCGGGCGCGGCCGCCCTCTGCCGCTTCCATCAGCCGAACCATTTCGGCCAGGAAGGAATCCTTCGCGGCAGCCGTCGCCTCGATGGTCAGTGGACCGGTGAGATTGAGTGTACCGGCCTGGACCTGCGCCCCCGGGCCCACCGTTCTGGGCGTGCTTTCCCCGGAAACCAGGGAACAGTCGAGATCCGATGCCCCGCCAATGATCCTGCCGTCGATCGGCACCCTCTCGCCAGCCGCAATCAAGAGCTCCATTCCTGGTTCGATCTCGCCAACCGGCAAGTAGTCGCGCGAACCATCCTCGCGCAGCACCATGGCGCCGCGCGCCGCCAGCCGAGCCAGTCCGTTCACGGCCGTCCGCGCCCGTTCCCGCATCACGTGATCCAGCGTGCGGCCGATCAGCAGAAAGAACAGCAGCGACACCGACGCGTCGAAATAAGCATGGTCGCCATGGTTGATCGTCTCGTAGAGGCTCATGGCGTAAGCGAGCGATACCCCGACCGCGATCGGCACGTCCATGTTCATGCGGCTGTGGCGCAGCGCATTCCAGGCCGAGCGAAAATAGATGCCGCCGGCGAAAGCGAGCACAGGAATGGCAATCAAGGCCGAGACCCAATGGAACAGGTCGCGGGTCGCGCCTTGCGCGCCGGACCAGACGGAGACTGATAGCAGCATGATGTTGCCCGCCGCAAAGCCAGCGACCGCGACGGCGCGGATCAGTTCCGAGAGCGTCTTGTCGTTCCCGTCAGCCTCGGGATCGAACAGGTGCGCGCCATAGCCCAGCCGTCCAAGTGTGGCGACGAATGGCGGAACCTCGTCGCCGCGCCACCGGACCGAAACACGTTTCGTCGAAAGATTGACACGAGCCCCTTCGACGCGATCCAGCTTGCCGATCGCCGTCTCGATCGTCTGGATGCAGGCGGCACAATGCACAGCCGGCACCGAGAGGTCGGTCTGGCGAAGATTTTCGCCAATCGAGCGGCTCGCCAGTCTGATTTCCTGGCCAGAAGGCAGGACCAGTGTGACCTTTTCCAGGTCCAATGCCATTTCGGCGCCTGGCGCGCAGCAGCTCATTGCAGCGCCCCGTGGGAAATCATGATCCGGCGAACGTCGCGATAGGGTTCCGCAAGGCTCGCATCGGCGTCGATTTCGACGATCCAGACGCCATCCGTGGGCATGTGGTGCGCGGCGAATATCTGACCGGAGGCAGCGGCAAGAGTGACGGATTTGTCCTCGGCCTCGTAGGCGGGATGACGAAACAGCACCTTGACGCCATGCAAGGCAACCGGCTTGCCGACAGCATCGGTGAGGCTGTAGCGGACCTCACCGCCTGCGATGGTCAGTTTGCCAGTCCAGCCGAGGGCTGCCTGAGCTCGCCCCTCCTCGGCCTTCTTGTTGAACTGCTGGCTCGCCACATAGGTGTTTTCGACGACAAGGCCGGTCCAGCTCGTGTTGGCGAGCGTCGCCATCGTCAGATTGACCGCTATGACCACGCCGAAGAAGCCAAGGATGGTGAACAGCATATGCCTGCCGGTGAATTCGCGGGATTGTCGCGAGGTGTCGCTCATCTGGCGATCTCCGGTGCGTTGAAAGTGGCCGTGTATTCGTCCGACTCGAACGTTGCCTTGTTTTCGACCCGGAACTTGAAGCTTTGCGCTGCACCCCGAACCTGATCTGCCGGCTGACGCACGAAAACCTTGAGCATCTTGAGCCGGTCGGGTTCGACCGGGATGGCGAAGGAGCGATCCGCCGCCAGGTCGATACCGACAACGCTCATTTCGGCTCCATGCAGGCCCTGCATCGTGACGATGATCGTTCTTGGTTCGGGGATCATGTTCAGCAGCTTGACGGTGTAGCCATTGCGGATAGAGCCGTCGGACAGCGTCACGAATTGCGGATTGCGGTCGTGCAAGACATTGATCTCGAGCCGGTCGCGCGTCATCAGCGAATAGAGCAGGCCCAGGCCGATCAGCCCCCACATAGCCATGTACACGTAGGTGCGGGGACGAAAGATCTTGCGGATGTGGAAATGAGCCACACTGTCTGAAAACAGGCCGTCAGCGGTTCTGACCAGCGACGGATTGACTGCACTGGAACCGCCCGCGGTCGCTAGCATCATGTTGGCGTTGTAGTCGGAGAGGGTCGCGTAGGAGATCAACCCGCGCTCTTTGCCAAGCTTGTCCATAACGCCGTCGCAGGCGTCGATGCAAAGCGCGCAGGTGATGCATTCAAGCTGTTGGCCGTCGCGAATGTCGATCCCCATCGGACAGACGGCGACGCAGGCATTGCAGTCGACGCAATCGCCGATAGCCTTCCCCGCGGCTTGCGCCTTCTTGGCGTGACGTGAGCGCGGTTCGCCGCGCCAGTCATTGTAGGTGACGGTGAGCGAACTTTCATCGAGCATGGCTGCCTGGATGCGCGGCCAAGGGCACATGTATGTGCAGACCTGCTCGCGCATCAGCCCGCCGAACGTAAAAGTCGTCGCTGTCAGCACGGCGACGGTGATATAGGCGACAGGCGCTGCCGTGCCGGTGAAGAGTTCGCCGAGCAGGGTCGGCGCATCGGCGAAATAGAAGATCCAGGCGCCGCCGGTCGCCGCACCTATGACTAGCCAGATGGCGTGTTTCGATACCCGCAGCACCAGCTTGCGGGCAGTCCACGGCCCGGCGTCAAGCTTCATGCGCGCGTTGCGGTCGCCCTCGATGGCCCGCTCGACAACCAGAAACAGATCGACCCACACAGTCTGCGGGCATGTATAGCCGCACCAGGCACGGCCGACAGTCGACGTGATCAGGAAGAGACCGACGCCGGCCATGACCAGAAGGCCGGCGACGTAGTAGAATTCCTGCGGCCATATCTCGACGAAGAAGAAATAGAAACGCCGGTTGGCGACATCGAGCAGCACGGCCTGATCGGGGGCAAACGGGCCACGGTCCCACCGCAGCCAAGGCGTCAGATAGTAGACGCCAAGGGTGACCGCCATCACCAGCCATTTGAACTGACGAAAATTCCCGGAGGCCCGTTTCGGGAAGATCTTCTTGCGCGCGGCATACATCGGCTGTCGCACTTTGGCGGAGTTGACCGCCTCGGCTTCGAGCCGTTCTATTTGCGTGTTATCGAGCACGAGAAGCTCCAGTCACCAGCGACGATTTCGCCGGAAGCCCGACCCATCGGTTTCTGGATGATGCCGAGGCCCGGCTCGCGCCGGGCCTCGTCGCTTGGCGGTGGGGGAGGACGAGAATAGGCTTGCGTTCCTATTCTCCGCCGCCAAGCGAATGGACATAGACCGCGAGTTCCTTGACCTTGATCTCGCCGAGACGCCCGATCCAGGCCGGCATGACGCCATGCCTCGGGGCGCGGACCTGCGCGGCGATGGCTGTTTCGCCAGACCCGTAAAGCCAGATCGCGTCGGTCAGGTCGGGTGCGCCGAGCTCCCTGTTGCCCTTTGCATTCTCACCATGACAGGCCGCACAATTCTCGGCGAAAACATTGGCGCCGAGTTCGATCAGGCTTGTGTCCTGAATAGGATCGGAGAGGCTCGCGACATAGGCGCCGACCTGCTTGATCTGATCCGTCGTGATGATGTCGCCAAAAGCAGGCATTTCCGACAGGCGCGTATCCGGGTCTGATGCGAAGCGGATGCCGTGCGCAATCGTCTGCTGGATCTGTTCGGCGTTGCCACCCCACAGCCAATCGTCGTCGTTTAGGTTGGGAAAACCCTTGGACCCTTGAGCGCCCGAGCCATGGCACTGCACGCAATTGACCTTGAACGCGGCGCCACCTGCGGCGATGGCGAATTCGCGTAGCGTATTGTCGGCTGTAATCTCGGAGACGGTCTTCGCCTGAATGGCAGCGACAAATTTACCCTTGGCCACTTCGGCCGCCGCCAGTTCATTCTTGACGTCTCTGCGGCTCGAATACCCCAGCACACCCCTGGTCGCGGAAGTCAGCATCGGCCATGCCGGATAGACGACGGTGTAGCCGATCGCCCAGGCAATGGTGATGTAGAAGGTTATGACCCACCAGCGCGGAAGCGGGTTGTTGAGTTCCTTGATGCCGTCCCACTCATGGCCGGTCGTCGAGATGCCCGAAACCTCGTCGATATGCTCGCTGCCCATGATCAGTCGTCCTTGAGAGGAATGTGAGCGGCTCTCTCGGCTTGCCTGCGGCTGCCGGGACGAAATGCAAAGGCAACGCATCCGAGGAAGAAAAGTGCCATGGCAAGCAGGCCCCAGCTGTCGGCAAACTCCCGCATGAAATTGTAGGTCATCGCCATTCTCCTCAGCGGTAACCGGCGGCTTCGTCATAGGTCCTGAAATCGACCAGCGTGCCGAGCATCTGGAGATAGGCGACCAGCGCATCCATTTCGGTGACCTGCTGCGGATCGCCGTCGAAGTCCCCAACCTTGGCTTTCGGATAGCGTCTCTCCAGGCCCGATGTGTCGGCATTCGCATCGGCCTGCGCCATGAGATCGGCATTGGCATGAGCGATCATGTCGTCTGAATAGGGCACACCGACACGGCTGTTGGCGATCAGATGCGTCGAGAAATCCTTCACCTCGATTGGCATGTCCCTCAGAAACGCGTAGCTCGGCATGATCGATTCCGGCACCACGGAGCGTGGTTCGGTGAGATGCTGGACATGCCATGCGTTGGAGTAGCGGTCGCCGACCCGGGCGAGATCCGGCCCCGTGCGCTTCGAGCCCCACTGGAACGGGTGGTCGTACATCGACTCGGCCGCCAGGCTATAGTGGCCGTAGCGCTCGACTTCGTCGCGGAATGGCCTGATCATCTGGCTGTGGCAGAGGTAGCAGCCCTCGCGCACATAGATGTTGCGCCCGGCGAGCTCGAGCGGCGAATAGGGCCGCATGCCTTCGACCTTCTCGATGGTGTTGTCGAGATAGAAGAGCGGTGCGATCTCGACGATGCCGCCGACCGTTACGACCAGCAGGGACCCGAGGAGAAGAAGTGTGGCGTTCTTCTCGATGACCGCGTGTCTGTCCATCAGGCCCATTTTCTGGCTCCTGATCGCACAGGCTGGAGGGCGGGGATGGAGCGCGGCATCGGATCCTCCTCGCGCTGGTAGCCGAGGATGGTCATGGCGACGTTCCAGGCCATGATGAGGGCGCCCGACAGATACATCGCGCCGCCGATGGCACGCATGATGTAGTAGGGATGCATGGCGGCGACGGTTTCGGCGAAGGAGTAGACCAGGAAGCCCTGCTCGTTGTATTCGCGCCACATCAGGCCCTGCATGACGCCGGAGACCCACATCACCGCGGCGTAAACGACGATCCCAAGCGTCGCCAGCCAGAAGTGCCAGTTGACGAGCCGCAGCGAATAAAGCCGGTCGCGGTTCCATAACTTCGGGACCATGAAATAAATCGCGCCGAACGAGATCATGCCAACCCATCCGAGCGCGCCCGAATGGACGTGACCGATGGTCCAGTCGGTGTAGTGCGAGAGCGAGTTGACGGCCTTGATTGACATCATCGGGCCTTCGAAGGTGGACATCCCGTAAAAGGCGATGGCCATCACCATCATGCGGATGATCGGGTCGGTGCGCAGCCTGTCCCAGGCGCCCGAGAGCGTCATCAGGCCGTTTATCATGCCACCCCATGACGGCATCCAGAGCATGATGGAGAACACCATGCCGAGGGTCTGGGCCCAGTCCGGCAGGGCGGTGTAGTGGAGGTGGTGCGGACCGGCCCAGATGTAGAGAAAGATCAAAGCCCAGAAGTGGATGATCGACAGCCGGTAGGAATAGACGGGTCGGTTGGCCTGCTTGGGAACGAAATAATACATCATGCCGAGGAAGCCGGCGGTGAGGAAGAAGCCGACGGCATTGTGGCCGTACCACCATTGCGTCAGGGCGTCCTGTACGCCGGAGAAGGCTGAATAGCTCTTGGAGCCCAGGAAGGAGACCGGCATCGACAGGTTGTTGATCACATGCAGCATTGCGATGGTCACGATGAAGGCAAGGTAGAACCAGTTGGCGACATAGATGTGCGGTTCCTTGCGCTTTAGGATCGTGCCGAGGAACAGGATGAGATAGGCGACCCAGACAATGGTCAGCCACAGGTCCACATACCATTCGGGCTCGGCGTATTCGCGGCTCTCGGTTATGCCGAGCAGGTAGCCGGTCGCCGCCATGACGATGAAGAGCTGGTAGCCCCAGAACACGAACCAGCCGAGATCGCCGCCGAACAGCCGAGCGCGGCAGGTGCGCTGGACGACATACAGCGACGTGCAGAGCAGCGCATTGCCGCCGAAGGCGAAGACGACGCCCGACGTATGCAATGGCCGTAAACGGCCGAAATTGAACCAGGGCTGGATGTTGAGATCCGGGTAGGCGAGCTGCAGGGCGATGACCACGCCGACCAGCATGCCGACGACGCCCCAGAATACGGTGGCGATGGCACCGTAGCGGATCGGCCCATCCATGTAAGCGGCGGGGTCGATCGGAACTGCCGGCTTGAACTCCGTGTTGCGCAACAGAATCGCCGTGAAGCCAGCCACGGCGAAGAACAAAACCCACATATGCCGCCGAAAAGGTTCATCTACGCCGAAGCCGGCAGCCACCAGGGCCGCAAACGCAAACAGGCTTAGAAGGACGATCTCTGTGCCGAATTTCATCGCAAGCCCCGATTTCCGATTCCGGCGGGCGCCAAACCGCAGTGCCTTATTGCGCAGCCGTGGCCTGCTCGCCCTGATCCATGTCAGAGCCGCACGATTTTGCTTCGAGCAGGATCGAGTTCGGTGCGATCAGACTGTGGCGATCGAATGTGGAAGCGCGGCACCGGCCGCCACGCTTATGGACAGGCCCGGCGTCCCAGGTCGGGCCGGGTTTGGAGGCGATCGCGGGCGTGTGGGAAGCGCGCCTTCTGTGACGCTGGAAAGTAGGCCGATGCCTTGCCGAACGTCGATCGTTTCAATGCCTTGGGACAGCCAGCGCCAGCGTTGCGCTAACTTCGTGACATACATGGTTCGGGGAGACGGCGATTTTCCCCTGCGTATGAGTCGTATTGACTTCGGCCGAGTGCGATCCTGCCTGGAACAGCCGGTTGCACGTCGAGCACGTCGAGGATGGATGCTTCGCCGACGAGTTGGCCGAAACGCACCTGGCTCATGCGATCGGATGGAGAGCGGGCTGTCGCTATGCGACTTCTTCTAACGCCCAACGCGAGCATGCCCTGCCCCGAACGAAGTAAGTGACGTAGGCCATGCAGCTTCGGTGTCATTCAAACGGCGGTTGCGCCTCGGCCGCCGCAGCGCCGTTCCAGCCGGCTCATGCTGTCCACGGTGATACGGCGGTTGTTCTCGATCCGAATCACGCCGTCCATTCTCAGGCTGGTCAGCTGACGGCTCACGGTCTCGTTTGTAATTCCAAGGAAATCAGAGATGTCGGCACGCGTCATCGGCAGCTCGAAGCACGCCGACCTGGCCGCCGGGTCAACACTGGAACCGATGTTCCGGGCGATCATGAGGAGAAAGCTCGCCACCTTCTCCGGTGCGGTCTTGCGCCCCAGAGTCACCATCCATTCGCGTGCCTCGTCGAGTTCGTTCAGCGCCTGCTTGAACAGGCGATGCACAAATTCCGGTGATTCCTTCATCAACCGTTCGATGGCCGCTCTCGGAAACGAGCATAGCGAGACAGCTGTTGCCGCTTCCGCATTGATCGCGCTTTTCATCTTGAAGGGCCGTCCCAGAAAATCCGGCGCGAACTGGAGACCGACGATCTGCTGGCGGCCGTCCGAAAGGCTCTTCGTGAGCTTCACCACGCCTGAAAGCACGTTTGAATAACAGTCGACCGCCTCGGCGTCGCCGATCAGTTCGACCCCCGGCTCGATATTGTGCCGCGACGACGTCTTGGCGAGCTGAGCCAAATGGTCTGGTTCGAGCGCACCACAGACACCGCGGTGCCGTGCCTCGCAAGACAGGCAAAGAACGGGAATGCCGGAACTGTGAATGTCCTGCCGTAATGTCATTCGATCGCTCTACCGGTCCAGTGCGGGCAGGATAGCAATCGACGGTAGAAAAATCCTTGCGGCAGTTTGTCCGTGCTGAACGTTGATCGAAATCAGGGCTTAGGCTCATCCAAGCATCCACAGTTCCGGCGACGCAAACACGGTGGACCACGACATGCGACTGGAGCTAGCTGCCAGACTTGGCGAGAACGTCCCCCGCTATACCAGTTATCCGACCGCGCCGCATTTCCATGCGGGGGTCGATGCCGTCGTTTACCGAGGCTGGTTGGAGGCGCTCGAAGGTGGTGACGAGATATCGCTTTACCTGCATATTCCCTATTGCGACAGGCTCTGCTGGTTCTGCGCGTGCCATACCAAACAGACGCGCCACTACGAGCCGGTGGCCGCTTATCTGCGCTCGCTGTATGCGGAGATCGCGACGATTGGCGGCCTTGTCACCGGCAAGGGCCGAGTTCGCGCGGTTCATTTCGGCGGCGGTTCGCCGACGATGCTCAAACCGGAAGATATCGTGGCGCTGGGAACCGTCCTGCGCAACCGCTTCACGTTTCTCCCCGGTGCAAAGATCAGCGTTGAGATCGAACCCAACGATGTGGACGATGCCCGCCTCGATGCACTTGCCGAAATCGGCATGACAAGGGCGAGCCTCGGCGTCCAGGATTTCGACCCGAAGGTGCAGAAAGCGATCAACCGCGAGCAGACCTTTCTGCAGACCAAGACGGTTGTTGATGGCGTTCGTTCGCGCGGCGTCGAATCCGTCAATCTCGATCTGCTCTACGGCCTGCCGCATCAGACCAGGGAGAGCGTCGCCTCCACGGTTGCACAGGCCCTGACCCTGGAACCGGATCGGATCGCGCTTTTTGGCTACGCCCATGTGCCGTGGTTCAAGAAACATCAGACGATGATCGACAAGGCCTGGTTGCCGGGTCCGGCGGAGCGGTTTGCCCAATCGCAATTGGCAGCGCGGGCGATCATGGACCAGGGATACGAAGCAATCGGGCTCGATCATTTCGCCAAGCCGGGCGATGCGCTGGCGCTTGCGGCACGCGCCGGGACTTTGCACCGGAACTTCCAAGGCTACACCGAGGACTGCTACGAGACATTGATCGGCCTCGGCCCATCGTCCATCAGCCAGTTTCGCCAGGGCTATGCACAGAATATGCCTTCGACCGCCGAGTATGGACGCATGGTTGCTGATGGCGGGCTGGCCGCTGTTCGGGGTATCGCGCTTTCCGACGACGACCGTGTTCGCGGCTGGATCATCGAGCGATTGATGTGTGACTTCGCCTTCTCGGCGATTGAGCTGGTGGAGCGCTTTGGCGAAGCCGGCCAAAGACTTCTCCTCAAGGCGAGTTCCACGGCCCTCCAAGATCCTGCGCGGTTGCTTGAACTTGATGGTGACCGCTTCGTCGTGCCTGCGGAAAGCCGGCCCTTTGTCAGGAGCATCGCGGCAAAGTTCGACAAATATTTCGAAAGTGGAACGGCCAGGCACTCAGCGGCAGTCTGAGCACCGCAGAGGAACGGTCATGGTTCTCAGTCGATGGTGAACCGATTGCGCTACATTTTTCACTGTTGATCGGCGACCGTCGTGTCGAGACAGGATTCGGAGCGGACCAGACGCGTCTTGGTATAGCGACGATATCGTCCGGTCGTGCCTTCCGGCGCCGTATTCCATTTCGCAGTCCCTGAAGCGCCACGTCGAGTCCGGCCTCTTTTCTGTATCGGAAGCAGTCGACAATCGTCCTGGCCAGATCATGGTTGTCGGCCGACAGCTCCCTTCGGCCTTGCAACAAGAATCCGCAAGGACCCTGCCAGCTGCAGCAGGCGCCGCCGCATCGCACCACCACACTATCCACCCGTGGCTCGCGCTAACCTTTGATTGGTTCGCGCCAAGCCGACGCCCGTCGAAACCGAGCCTCGGCAACATTCCGAGTCGTAAGCGGCTGGCCACGCTCCTGGTGCCGGTGGCAGAAAGTCCGCAAGCACCCCGGCAGCGCCGTCAAGCGTGGGACAACCCGTCCACCCGAATATCCGCCGGCGCAGTTTCAGTGAAAAGCGGGCCCAGGCTAGACGGCTCTCTTGTTACCCCAGAGCATAACGTGCAGCTGCGGCAGCACACGGGCTTCGAACCACCTGTCGCGGGTCACGCTATCAACCAGCCACTCCATGCGCTTCAATATTCCGTCAAGGTCGACAGGCGCGTCTTCATTTGCGGGGCGTGGCGGCGTGTGATTGCCGGGTTGCAGATAGATCGGAAGTCGCGGAAATCTCGCAGCGGCGTCTTTCGCGTAGGCGTAGTCCCTTTCGTCGAAAACAATGAGCTTGAGCACGACTTGCGGCCTGCCTTGTGCCGCCTGGAGGCACGCCTCGAAAGCGGCCCAATCGGTCGTCATTTGGCTTGACGGCGGCTTTGGGCTGAGGACTAGCACGTCGAGGTCGGCAAACCAGTCCCTGGCCACCGAACCTTGGGTTTCCAGCGCAAAACGGTAACCTTCACCATGGCCTCGCTCGATGAGCGCGCCGAGGGGCTGGATGGCCGGATTGCCGCCTGACAGCGACACCATCAGCGGGCGGCCACCGGAAAGCGCAAGCACGTTTTGCCACACCGCGCCAATGGACATCATCTCCCATTCATGGCGGAATTGATTGTCCACCGCATGCAGGCTGTCGCACCAGGAACAGCGATAGTCACACCCGCCGGTTCTGACGAAGACCGTCGGCAAACCGATGAGCACGCCCTCGCCCTGGATCGTCGGCCCGAAAATCTCACTCACGCGGATTGCGGGATGCGTATCGGTCATGGCCGGTATTCCGCCCAGGTTTTCGGCGTTTCGCTCACCCGCACGGCCGAGGTTTCGCGCAGGCGTGCCTTGCACCATTCATAAAAATGTCTGGCCAGATATTCCGCCGTGACTTGCTCATGTCCCAACACGTCGTTGAGATGTCGGTGGTCGAAGCTCTCGTCGATGTAGCGTTTGAATGGCGCCAAATCGTGATAGTCGCGCACGAAGCCGTTGTCGTTCAGTCCATTCGCTGAAAGCTCCACTTCAACGATGTAGTTATGCCCGTGCAGGCGCGCGCATTGGTGATCGGGTGGCAACGAGGTGAGCTGATGCGAGGCTGAGAAGTGGAATTCCTTGGTGATGCGGAACATTACGCGGTCCTCCTTCGCAGCGCATCGAGCCAGAAGTCGGAGTCCTCGTAGTCGGTGGGGTCCGGCTGCCCAGAGAGATGAAACGCCTCGCGCCGCTCGACGCAGGTCCCGCACCTCCCGCAGTGACGCTCGGCGCCCTTGTAGCAGGACCAGGTCTGCGCAAACGGCGTGCCGTATGCTGCTCCATTCCTAACAATGTCCGCCTTCGTGAGATTCACATAGGGTGCATAAATGCGAATCTCCGCGTAGCCGTCGAGCGCGTGGTCCTGCATCATCTGGAAAGCGTCGATGAAGGCCGGACGGCAGTCGGGATAAATGAAATGATCCCCACCATGCACGGCCGTCGCCACCGCCTCAGCGCCGTGCGCTGCGGCGAAGCCGAAGGCAATGGCCAACATGATGGCGTTCCGGTTCGGCACCACCGTGACCTTCATCGTGTCTTCGGCGTAGTGCCCGTCGGGCACGTCCACATTATCGGTCAGCGCGGAGCCGGAAAGGCCGCCGCCGATCTCGTGGATGTCGATGATGCGGTGCGGGACGCTCAGTCGCTCCGCGCAAAGGGCGGCGAAGCCCAATTCCTTCCTATGCCGTTGGCCGTAATCGAAAGATAGGAGGCCGGCGAGTTCGTGCTCCGCTGCCACCTTGTGAGCAAGGGTAACGGAGTCCAATCCGCCGGAGCAGACGACGAGAGTCTTCATTTTTGGGTCCTTGTTTTAACCGGGTAGGCTGCGACCGGAGATTTCTCTGCGCTCCCAGTACTTCAGGAAATCCATTTTGTGAAGTGAAGGGGGGACGAGTTTCATGCGCTGACGTGCAGCTGTGTGCAAGGCGCCCTCGCGGTGAGCCTGCAAGGAACACTGACTAGCGAAACGTCACGCTTCAGCGGAATGCTCAAAGGCGAGCGCACCAGAATAAGCTCTGCAGGAGGTCCGGACCTTCGTAAACAAAGTTCTCGACGATCAAGCGCCCGGCGGTCCCGAGCTTCGAGGGACGCCACCGCGAGGGTTTCAGGTACTAGACGGCCCAAGGATGGGCTTGCCGCAAACAACGGACTTACCAGTGGGATGTTCAGCGACGCCGATGCAGATGTCTGGAATGATCACGACATCAATTGTCGCGGCAACTTTGGCTGGCCTGCTCCTCGGGTTCCGTAGATCCAGCGCATTCCGCTTCAGGATCGGTTCGAACCGGAGCACTCCCTCGGTCAATGGACGTCCGGCAACGACCTGAATGATCGGTCGTGAGCCGACATCTGTGAACAAGCGGTGTGGTCGATTGCTATCACCCATGTGTTGCGCGCAGGTACCTTATGGCAGTGGATGAACTGGATTTGATGGTTTTACAGCTGGCGGTCGAAAGCGTCCGCTCGCTCTCCTTAAGCTTCGCTGAAAAGGCCGCCGAGGTAGCCACCAGGAGCCGCGGCATCCTGCTTTTCGACGTGCGGGTCGACGGTGATGCGGGGGTCCAGCGGGTCGCAGCCATCCGATATCAGGGCGACCAGATCGGCGTGCTGGCGTTGGACAGACAGGGCCTTGTTACCCACCATTGCATCGTCAACGGTACGTTCTCACATTTAATTGCGCCCTTGGAGAACTGGCACAGCATGCCCCTGTCGATGCAGGCCAAGATCGATGCCAACGGCCATGCCAGTCTCTTCCTAGGGGCCTTGCGAAATGCCGGACATTTGCTGGGCAGCTAGCATTTGGCCAGAATGCATCTGTGAATTTTTGCATGCGCATCGCTGCCGAACCGCCGGCATGATTGTCGTGCTCGAAAACGGCGGCGGCGATAGCGGCAAAGCGATCGCCGCGATCATGGCGATCAACGCGTGGGCGTTGCATCGATGCGCGATCGTTTGAGACGGAGATCTCCGCCTGGCATCGAGCAACATGCACGGAGGTACGCAAAGCGCAAATGCATCAAGTAGTTGAAGGGACGAGCCCCTCGCGCAAATGGAGCTTGCGCTGCCGTTGTCGTCCCATCGTGCCGCCGAACTCGGGGGCGTGACGATCGACCACGATGGCCTATTTTTTTGCAAAGCCGAATGTCCCGATTCCGAAGCCAAGGAAAAAACTCCGACCACAGCGAAGAATAGTAACAACACGGCGACGCGAGCCGCCTTGCGCTCTAGCAGGGGAGGTGCTTGCGGTGCTCTCACCGACACAAGATCGCAAATGGCACGTGGGTGAGCACCAGAACTGGCGACACGCATGGTGATCGGCTTGACTCGCTGGAGGAAGCACAAGGCCTCAGTGGGCGGAGGCGCCAGCGACGGTCGAATACTGACTGGCTGCTCGGGATCTGATCGTTGAAATGACGTAGGATTTGGTTGCTTAAGCCGATCCGAACCATTTCCCGGAGACCACACCCACCATGAACGATCTTGCGCTGCCGCTGAGCGGTTTGTCATCAGTCGGCGGCAAGTCCGTCGTCGCCCGTTTCGACGGCGGCATGCTGTCGTCCAACAGCGGCGTTCTGGCCTTGGCCGAGGTGGAAAAGCGGTTGCGGGTGGCCGAGCGTCTGGCGCGTTGCATCGACGATCCGCGCTGCCCGGACCAGGTCGTCCACAGCCTGGCGGACATGATCGGCTTTCGCATGAA